>NZ_JBEYVJ010000088.1:0-27175 GCF_040643935.1 Kitasatospora sp. NPDC047058
CCACTTCATTCCCTACCCCCTCCTACAAACATTATTTTAGTACTTGTCCTGTTTTGATCTGTGGCCTACCGGACCCGGGCGGCGCCCCCCCCGCGGGCCCCCCCCCCCCCCCGGAGGCGGTGCGCGAAGATGGTCCGGTGACCACACCCCGCACCGCCCCCCGCCTGATCGCCACCGACCTGGACGGCACCCTGCTCTGCTCCGGCGGCACCGTCACGGCGCGCACCGCCGCGGCCCTGGCCGCCGCCGAGGCGGCCGGTGTCCAGGTGGTGTTCGTGACCGGGCGGCCGCCGCGCTGGATGCAGCAGGTCAGCCCGCACATCGGCGGTCACGGCGTGGCGATCTGCTCGAACGGCGGCGCCGTCGTGGACGTGCACCGGGGCGAGCTGCTGGAGTCGTTCCCGCTCGACGCCGGGACGGCCCTGGAGGTGGTGGCCGCGCTGCGGGCGAAGCTGCCCGGCACGGCGTTCGCCTTCGAGTACCCGGCCGGGTTCGCCCGCGAGCCCGGGTACGAGGTGCCGATGTGGGGCGAGGACGAGGACCACCCGATCGGCCCGGCCGAGGAGCTGCTGGGCACCGGCGGCACGGTGCGGGGGCTGTTCAAGCTGCTGGCCAAGCATCCGGACCTCGACCCCGACAAGCTGCTCACCGAGGCCCGCGAGGCGGCCGGCCACCTGGCCGAGATCACCCGCTCCGCGCCGATCCCGCTGCTGGAGATCAGTGCGCCCGGCGTCACCAAGGCCAGCACGCTGGCCCGCTGGTGCGCCGGGCGCGGGATCGACCGGAGCGAGGTGGTGGCCTTCGGCGACATGCCGAACGACCTGGAGATGCTGGCCTGGGCCGGCACCGCGTACGCCGTCGCCAACGCGCACCCGCAGGTGCTCGCGGCGGTGCCGCTGCACACCGTGAGCAACGAGCAGGACGGCGTCGCGGCGGTGCTGGAGGAGTTCCTCGGCCGCTGAGCCGGCCCTTGTACGGCGGGTAGCCGCCGGGCCGCGCGGGGGCACAACTTGCTCCGTTGGCCGGGAAGTTCTCCCTCGTTAAACATTCACCGACTACACACCAACCGCCCCTCCGTCCCCCCTCCCGCGTCACCCTCCGTTCGGGAACGGGCGAAGCCCCGGCGCCCTCAGAGCCGGGCGGTCCAGCGCACCAGCGTCCCCTTCCCGTACGGCCCCGGCTCGTGCCAGGCGTCGCCGCCGAGCGCCTCGGCCCGCCGGGCGAGGTTGCTCAGGCCGCTGCGCCGGCCGCCGGACGGGATGCCGACGCCGTCGTCGGTGACGGTGAGCAGCACCCCCGGCCGTCCGGCGCGGTCCAGCGACTCCGGGTCGCCGCTCACCGGGCGGCCCGCGTCGTCCAGGTGCACCGTCGCGTCGACCTCCACGCCGACCCGGGAGGCCCGCGCGTGCCGGGCCGTGTTGGAGAGCATCTCCCGCAGGGCAGCCAGCAGTTGACGGCCGGTCTTCTCCCCGACCAGGCTCTCCACCGGGCCCGCGAAGGTCACCGAGGGCTTGAAACCGAGCGCCGCCGCGGCCTGGCTGCCCTCCCGCAACACCCTGGTCCGCAGGGTGTCCGGCGCGTCGCCGTGGTTGTCGTGCTGGAGCGCGTAGATGGTGGTGCGGACCTCCTGGATGGTGGCGTCCAGCTCGTCCACCGCGTTGCCGATGCCGACCTTGACCTCGGGGACGACGGCCCGCCGGGCGGCGCTCTCCAGCATCATCCCGGTGGCGAACAGCCGCTGGATCACCAGGTCGTGAAGGTCGCGGGCGATCCGGTCGCGGTCCTGGAAGACGGCGAGGCGCTGCTGGTCCCGCTGGCCCTCGGCGAGCCGCAGGGCGAGCGCCGCCTGCGAGGCGAAGGTCTCGGCGAGCTGCTTCTCGGTGTCGGTGAACGGCAGCGCCCCGCGCGAACGCCAGACGCAGAGGCCGCCCAGCACCCGCCCGGCGGCGATCATCGGCACCGCCATCGACGGCCCGAAGCTGCGGGCCAGCCGGATCACCACGGTCGGGTCGCTGGACATGTCGTCCAGGTAGACGCTCTCGCCCTTCAGCAGCCGGGCGGCGAAACTGTCCGGCGGCAGCAGCTCGCCGCGCACGAACTCGGCGGCCTCGCCGGAGGCGTGGGCCACCCGCATCTGCCCGTCGCCGTCGGCGCCGGCGGTCGGCAGCAGGATCATGCCGAGCGCGGCGTCGGCCAACTCCCGTACCTGCTCGGCCGCGACGGTCAGCGCGACCTCGGCCTCGTCGGTGGAGAGCAGCGAGGTGGTGACGGCGGCCGCGCCCGCGATCCACCGCTCGCGGCGGCGGCCCTCCTCGTACAGCCGGGAGTTCTCGATCGCGACGCCGGCCGCGGCGGCGAGGGCGTGCACCACCTGCTCGTCCTCGGGGGTGAAGGCGCCGCCGCCCTTCTTCTCGGTGAGGTAGAGGTTGCCGAACACCTCGTCCCGGATCCGGATCGGCTCACCGAGGAAGGTCCGCATCTCCGGGTGCTCCGGGGGGAAGCCGGTGGAGCGCGGGTCGGCGCCGAGATCGGCGAGTCGCAGCGGCTCCGGCCGGTCGATCAGCGCGCCGAGGATCCCCCGGCCGGCCGGCAGCTCGCCGATCGCGGCGGCCGTCCCGTCCTCGATTCCGACGTGGATGAAGTCGGCCAGGCCGTGCCCGCCGGGCGCGATCACCCCGAGCGCCGCGTACCGGGCGTCGACCAGTTCGGCGGCGCCGGTGGCGATCCGGTGCAGCGTGGCGTGCAGGTCGAGGCCGGCGCCGACCGAGACCACGGCCTCCAGCAGCCGCTGCATCCGGTCGGTGACGGCGGCCGCCGACTGCAGCCGCTCGGCCACCTCGGTGACCAGCGTGTCCAGCCCGAGCGAGGAGATCTCGGGCACCCGGTGGGGCGTCGGGTCCGGCGCCGGGCCGGACGCGGCGGCGGGGGGCAGGTCTGGCGTGGGGTCCATGGAGACGAGCGTAGTTTGTACGCTTTTCCGCCGAAGGGTGGCGCGGCGGCCGGCACCCGGCGATCAGGCCGGGACGGGGACGACGAGGCCGTCGGCCTCCCGCTCGCGGTCCCGCATCGCCCGCAGCCGGCCGTCGGGCCGGGCCAGCAGCGCGGACCAGGTGCCGCGCTCGGCCACCCGGCCGCCGTCGAGCACCAGCACCTCGTCCACCGTGGCGTCGTCCAGCCCGGCCAGCCGGTGGGTGATCAGCACGGTGGTCCGGCCGGCCGTGGCGGCCAGCAGGTCGGCGGTGAGCGCGTCGGCGGTGGGCAGGTCGAGGTGCTCGGCCGGCTCGTCCAGGACCAGCACCGGGAAGTCGGCCAGCAGCGCCCGGGCGAGCGCGAGCCGCTGGCGCTGCCCTCCGGAGAGCCGGGCGCCGTGCTCGCCGACCATGGTGTCCAGCCCGTCCGGGAGCGTCCCGGTCCAGTCCAGCAGCCGGGCGCCGGCGAGCGCGGCGCGCAGCTCGTCCTCGCCCGCGTCCGGCCGGGCCAGCCGCAGGTTCTCCCGCAGCGAGCTGTCGAAGACGTGGGCGTCCTGCGCGCAGAGCCCGATCACCCGGCGGACGTCCTCCCCGGAGAGCTCCCGGCTGTCCACAGCCTGTGGACGGCCGGCGGCGAAGGTCACGCTGCCCGCCGTCCCGTCCAGGAACCGCAGCAGCGCCAGGGCGAGCGTGGTCTTGCCCGAGCCGGACGGGCCGACCACGGCGATCCGGCGGCCGGGCGCGAGGTCGAGGTCGACACCGGCCAGCGCGTCCACCGCCTGCCCGGGGTGCCGGACGGTCAGGCCGCGGACGGCGACCGGCAGCGGCTGCCCGGGCAGGGCGGCGGGCACGGCCGGCTCGGCCACCACGGGCGGCGCGTCCAGCACCTCGGCCAGCCGCGCCCGGGCGGCCCGGCTGCGCCGCCGGGCCTGCACGGCGAGCGGCATCCCGGTGACGGCCTCGAAGGCGGCGAGCGGGGTGAGCACCACCACCGCCAGGCAGACCGGCGCCAGCGCGCCGTCCCGGACGCCCTGGATGCCGACGGCCGCCGCGGCGGCCACGGTCAGGCCGGTGAGCAGCGCGATCAGCCCGGTGCCGAGCGCGGTGGTGGCGGCCGAGCGGGCGGCCAGCCCGGTCAGCGCGGCGTCGGCGGAGCGGACGGCGGCCAGCCGGCCGGGCAGCGCCCCGGCGACGGTGAGCTCGGCCGTCCCGGTGAGGGTGTCGACCACGGCGGTGGCGAGCCGGCCCCGGGCCGGTGCCTGCCGCTGCTCGGCGCCGGCCGACCAGCGGGCGGCCAGCACCGGCACCACCGCACCGGCCAGCAGCAGCCCGAGGCCGAGCACCAGCCCGGCGGCCGGCAGGAAGGCGGCCGTGCCGACGGTGGCGGCCACGGACACCACGGCGGCGACGGCGGCCGGCAGCCGCCAGCGCAGGTAGTGGTCCTGGACCGCGTCGACGTCGGCGACCAGCCGGGAGAGCAGGTCGCCGCGCCGGAAGGCGGGCAGCCCGGCCGGGGCGAGCACGGTGAGCCGGCGGTACACCGCGGCCCGCAGCGTGCCCAGGGTGCGCAGCACGGCGTCGTGCGAGACCAGCCGCTCGGCGTAGCGGAAGACGCTCCGCCCGATGCCGAAGGCGCGCACCGAGGTGACGGCCATCATCAGGTAGAGCACCGGCGGCATCTCGGAGGCGCGGGAGATCAGGTAGCCGGAGGTGGCCATCAGGGCGACCGCGCAGCCGAGGGCGAGCGCGCCGAGCAGCACGGAGAGCGCGAGCCGGGGCTTGAAGGCCTCCCCGGCCTCCTCGGCGCCGGTGCCGGTGCCGGTGCCGGCCGCGGCCTCGGGGACCTCCGGCACCGGCCCGCCGCGGTGCGGCGCGGGCACCGGGGCCGGTGCGGCCGCCGCGGGCAGCGCGGGCCCGGCCAGCCGGACCTGCTCGTCGGCCGCCGCGAGCAGCGCCGGCCGGTGCGCGACCAGCAGCACGGTGCGCGCCGGGTCGGCGGCCAGGGCCCGGACGGTGTCCACCACGGCCGCCTCGGACTCGCCGTCGAGGTGCGCGGTCGGCTCGTCCAGCAGCACCAGCGGCCGGTCGTCGGCGAGCAGCACCCGGGCGAGCGCCAGCCGCTGCCGCTGGCCGGCCGACAGCCCCGCGCCGTCCTCCCCCAGCACGGTGGCGAGCCCCTGCGGCAGCCGCTGGACGAAGTCGAGCGCGTGCGCGGCCGCCAGCGCGGACCGCAGCCGCGCCTCGTCCGCGTCCGGCCGGTAGAGCCGCAGGTTGTCGGCGACGGTGCCGGCGAACAGGTGCGGGTGCTGCGGCACCCAGGCGATCTGCCGGCGCCAGCTCCCAGGCTCCAGCTCGGCCAGGTCGTACGTCCGCCCGTCGGCGGCGGTGATCCGGACGGTGCCGGCGTCCGGCGCGGTCAGGCCGAGCAGGACGGCGAGCAGGGTGGACTTGCCGGCCCCGCTCGGGCCGGTCAGCGCGACGGTCGTGCCCGGGCGGAGGGTCAGCGCGGCGCCGGCCAGCGCCGGCACGGTGCGGCCGGGGAAGGTGACGGTGAGGCCGGCGGCCTCGACGGCGGCGCCGGCCAGGGCGGGCGCGGTCACCGTGCCGGCGGCCGGCAGCGGGGTCTCCAGCACCCGGAACAGCTCGTCGGCCGCGGTCAGCCCCTCCACGCTGGAGTGGTAGAGCGCGCCGACCTGGCGGACCGGGAAGTACACCTCGGGGGCGAGCACCAGCACCAGCAGCCCGGTCTCCAGGTCCAGGGTGCCGTCCACCAGCCGGAAGCCGATCGAGACCGCGACCAGCGCCACCGAGAGGGTCGAGAGCAGCTCCAGCGCGAACGAGGAGACGAAGGCGATCCGCAGGGTGCGCAGGGTCGCCCGGCGGTAGTCGGCGGTGATCCGGGCGATGCCGGCCGCCTGGGCGCGGGCCCGGTTGAACACCTTGAGCGTCGGCAGCCCGGCGACGACGTCGAGGAAGTGGTGCGAGAGCCGGGCCAGGGTGGCCCACTGGCGGTCCATCCGGGACTGGGTGGCCATCCCGATCAGCACCATGAAGAGCGGGATCAGCGGCAGCGTCCCGGCGATGATCGCGGCCGAGGCGAGGTCGGCGCCGCCGATCCGCAGCAGCACGATCACCGGGACCACCACGGCGAGCGCCAGCTGCGGCAGGTAGCGGGCGAAGTAGTCGTCGAGCGCGTCGATGCCGCGGGTGGCGAGGGTGGTGAGCTCGCCGGTGCGCCGGCCCGCCAGGTGGGCGGGGCCGAGCGCGGTGGCGTGGTCGAGCAGCCGGCGCCGCAGGGTGGACTTCACCCGGGCGACGGACCGGTGCGCGGTCAGTTCGGTGAGCCAGCCGACCAGCCCGCGGCCGGCCGCCGTCAGGGCCAGCAGCACCAGCGGGGTGGTCAGGTCGCCGAGCGTGGCGCGCTGCTGGAAGCCGCGCACCACGATCTCGGCGATCAGGCTCGCCTGGGCGACCACCAGGGCCGCGCCGGCCGTGCCGAGGAGCACCGACCCGACGAGGAAGGCACGGGTGGCGCGGGCGTGCCGGAGCAGGCGCGGGTCGACCGGCTTCATGGCGTCAGACCTGCGCGGGCACGCCGGCCGGGTCGTGCCCGGGAATGTGCTGGACGCCGATCCGCTTGCGGAACACCCAGTAGGTCCAGCCCTGGTAGAGCAGCACCAGCGGGGTGAAGACGGCGGCCACGACGGTCATCAGCTTCAGCGTGTACGCCGAGGAGGCCGCGTTGGAGACGGTCAGGCTCCACGTCCCGCTCAGGGTGGACGGCATCACGTCCGGGAAGAGCGACAGGAAGAGCATCGCGACCGCGGCCACGACGGTCGCCCCGGAGAGGACGAACGCCCAGCCCTCGCGGCCCAGCTGGTTGGCCACCAGCGCCCCGGCCAGGGCGGCGACCGCGACCACCAGCGCGACCAGGCTCCGGCCGTTGCCGCTGTCGGCCTGGGTCCAGCCCAGGAAGACCAGCGCCAGCGCGGCCGTCGCCAGGCCCAGCTGCAGTGCCGCCGCCCGCGCCCGGACGCGGATCTCGCCGACCGTCTTGAGCGCGGCGAACACCGCGCCGTGGAAGGTGAAGAGGCTCAGCGTGACCAGGCCGCCGAGCAGCGCGTACGGGTTGAGCAGGTCCCAGACGGTGCCGACGTAGTTCTTGTGCCCGTCGATGGCGACGCCGTGCACGATGTTGGCGAAGGCCACGCCCCAGAGGAAGGCCGGGAGCAGCGAGGTCCAGAAGATGGCCTCCTCCCAGTTCCGCTGCCAGCGCGGCTCGGGCCGCTTGGCCCGGTACTCGAAGGCGACGCCGCGCACGATCAGGCAGACCAGGATCACCAGCAGCGGGAGGTAGAAGCCGCTGAACAGCGTCGCGTACCAGTCGGGGAAGGCCGCGAAGGTGGCGCCGCCGGCGGTCAGCAGCCAGACCTCGTTGCCGTCCCAGACCGGGCCGATGGTGTTGATCAACACCCGCCGCTCGGCGGTGTCGCGGGCCAGCGGCTTGGTCAGGATGCCGATGCCGAAGTCGAAGCCCTCGAGGAAGAAGTAGCCGATCCACAGGACCGCGATCAGGACGAACCAGACGTCGTGGAGGTGCATGGTCGGCTCCTCAGTAGGCGAAGGCGAGCGGCTTGTCGGCGTCGTCGTCCGAGGACGGGCCGCGCAGCGTCGGGTCCTGGGCGGGTGGCCGCTCGGTGGTGACCGGGCCGGCCTTGGCGTACTTGACCAGCAGCCGGACCTCGATCACGGCGAGGACGGCGTACAGCACGGTGAAGGTGGTCAGCGCGCCGATCTGGGTGCCGACGGAGACGTTCGGCGAGACCGCGCTCGCGGTGGTCATCAGCCCGAAGACGGCCCAGGGCTGACGGCCCATCTCGGTGAAGACCCAGCCGAAGCTGTTGGCGATCAGCGGGAAGCCCATCGTCAGGATGCCGATCCGCCAGCTCCACTTGGTGAGGAACGGGCCCAGCTCGCGCTTCGGCGTGAGCATCAGCCGCGGCACCTCGGTCTCGCCGGTGCGGAACTCCGGCGCCAGGAAGAGCTTCCGCCGGGTCGTCCAGAGCCCGACCACCCCGGCCACGAAGGAGGTCATCCCGAAGCCGATCATGAGGCGGAAGCCCCAGTAGGTAACGAAGATGCTCGGGATGTAGTCCTTGGGGTCGCCGCCGAACCTGGCGGCCTCGGCGTTGGCGGTGTCGTTGATGCCGGGGACGGTCGAGCTGAAGTCGCTGTGGGCCAGGAAGGACAGGACCCCGGGGACCTCCAGCTCCACCGAGTTGTGGCCCTTGCCGACGTCGCCGACCGCGAAGACCGAGAACGGCGCCGGCGCCTGGCTGTCCCAGAGCGCCTCGGCGGCGGCCATCTTCATCGGCTGCTGCTCGAACATGACCTTGGCGAGCGAGTCGCCGCTGAGCGCGGTGCCCAGGCCGAAGACGACGGCGAGGACCAGGCCGAGCCGCAGCGAGGTGCGCATCACGGCGGTCTTGGCCGGGTCGGCGCTCCCGGGCCGGCGCTTGGCCCGCCAGAGGTGGAAGGAGGCGATGCCGACCATGAAGGCGGCGCCGGTGAGGAAGGCGGCGGTCAGGGTGTGCGCCACGACGGTGAGGGTGGTGTTCTGGAACAGCACCTTGGTGATGTCGGTGAGCTGCGCCTTGCCGGTGGCCGGGTCGACCGCGTAGCCGACCGGGTGCTGCATCCAGGAGTTGGCGGCCAGGATGAAGTAGGCGGAGAGCACGGTGCCGAGCGCAACCATCCAGATGCAGGCGCAGTGCAGCTTCTTCGGCAGCTTGTCCCAGCCGAAGATCCACAGCCCGATGAAGGTCGACTCGAAGAAGAAGGCGATCAGCGCCTCCATCGCGAGCGGGGCGCCGAAGACGTCACCGACGAACCGGGAGTAGTCCGACCAGTTCATGCCGAACTGGAACTCCTGGACGATGCCGGTGACCACGCCCATCGCGATGTTGATCAGGAAGAGCTTGCCCCAGAACTTGGTGGCGTGGAAGTACTTCTCCCGGCCCGTCCGCACCCAGGCGGTCTCCAGCCCCGCCACGACGGCGGCCAGGCTGATGGTGAGCGGGACGAAGAGGAAGTGGTAGACGGTGGTGATGCCGAATTGCCATCGCGCGATGGTCTCGTGAGCGATTGCCAGTTCCACGTCGCCCTCTCTCCAACCGACCTGCAAAGGTCTCGTTCCGGACAAACTTCACAAACGTCATCTTCAGCCGAAGGCCGCAGCTCAACGGCGCAAGCTTGTCCGCTTGTGAACGTGAACACGTTCACAAGGGCCAGTATCCATCATGCTTACGAGTGAATTGCGGGCGGGGTGGGGTTGACCGGCGGCGATGCCGTGCGCACAGTCTGCGATCCGCCCGGACCGGCCACAACGAGCGGCCGGGGCGGGTGCGCCGGCGCTCTTGGCCGATCCGGCGCTTGACAGCCGCCGCTCCGGCCGGACCGGCCCACGGCCGCGCCGGACCCGCCCCCGTGCGGACGGTCACCGCGCCCTGCTCGCCGCCCTCGACGCCGGGCGGTAGCGGCTTGCGGCGCTAGGGACGGCCGAGGAGGTGGGCGCCGGCTGCGGACGGGCTGCGGGCGGTGAAGTACTCCACGAAGCCGTCCAGGAACTCCCGCTCGGTGATGCGGCCGTCGCCGTCCACGTCCAGCTGCCGGAACCCGTGCGAGAGTTCGGCCGGGTGGACGCGGCGGCCGCCGAACACCACCCGGTACTCGTCGGCGTCCAGGAAGCCGCTGCCGTCGGTGTCGGCGGCGGTGAAGACGGCGCGCAGCGCGGGGAGCAGACCGGCCTCCAGGTAGTCCGGGTCCCGGTCGCAGCCCGCCAGGGTGGCGGCGACGAACTCGGCCCGGTCGATCCGCCCGTCGCCGTCGGTGTCCATGGTCGAGCGGAGCTGCTCCCACCAGGCCTCGAAGCCGGCGTACACCGCGGCCTCGCCCTCCTCGGTGAGATCCAGCTGCCAGCAGACGTTGTGCGCCATGGCCTGGAGGTCGCGGGCGGTGACGCAGCCGTCCCCGGTCTGGTCCATGACCTCGTGGAAGAACCGGTCCACCCGGGGCCGCCGGGTGTCCTGCCGGGGAGGCCGGCGCACGGCGGGCCGGCGGTCCGGGGAGCGGTAGCGCAGGTGGTCCGGCAGCCGCGTGGCCACGGCCCGGCCGCCGCGGTGCAGCAGCGCCGAGAGGACGGCCGCGCCCCGGGTCGGGGCCAGGCCGAACCGCTCGCGGTAGGCGGCCGGCAGGTCGGCGACGGTGAGGGCGGTGACCACCCGGGCCGCGACCGCCCGGACCAGCCGCCAGCCGCCCGGCCCGAGCCACCGGAGCCGACGCGGCTGCGGCGCCTCGCGCAGGATGTCGTACAGCAGGTAGCGCGCCGAGGCGGTGAACTCCAGCTCCTCGCGCACCATCCGGTCGAAGTAGCGGGGCAGTTCGGCGACGGTCTTCGGCACCGCGCCCGCGGGGAGGCCGAACACGTCCGTGATCTGCCGGAACTCCTGGTAGACCGCCTCCAGTTCGGCTGCCTGGTAGCGGTCGCCGCCCAATGCGCGCATGGCGACGACCGCTTCGAAGAGGGTGAGGAGCACCCAGGCCCGGGTGGCCGGGTCGTGGGCGTCGTACGACCGCCCGTCCGGGGCGGTGCCGCGGATCCGCCGGTGGGCCCGGCCGAGGCGCTCGACCTCGCGCTGCAGCGCCTCCCCGTCGGCCTGGAAGAGCCGCCGGCCGCTGCCGAGGGTGTGCTCGATCCGGCGCCACGGGTGGCCGCGGTAGGTGGAGTGCTCGTCCATCCCCGCCGCGACCACCGGGTGGGAGGCCTGCAGCACCAGCAGCCGCCAGGCGACCAGCCCGACCCGCCACTCGCTGAGGTCGCGCCGGAAGGAGGCGCCCCGCCTGGACGACACCGGCATCCGCATCCCCTGACTCCCCGCTGTGCTCCGCCGCCTCCGGCCTCCCCCGCGGGTCGGAGGCGGAAACACCGCCGGAATCAGTGTGATCGTCCTACTTGTCCAGGCCCCCGGCGAGGGCGCCCAGTTCGGCCAGGTCCGCCTCGTCCAGGCGCAGCGAGGCGGCGGCCACGTTCTCCTCCAGGTGGGCCGGCGAGGAGGTGCCCGGGATGGCCAGGACGGTCGGCGAGACGGCGAGCAGCCAGGCCAGCATGACCTGGGCCCGGGTCGCACCGTGCCGGTCGGCGACCCGCGCGAGCACCGGGTGCTCGGGGATGCCGTTGCCGCCGATCGGGAAGAACGGCACGAAGCCGATGCCGCGCCGGGCACAGTCCGCCATCAGCGCCGCTCCGGCCGTGCTGTGCTCCAGCACGCTGAACTTGTTCTGCACCGCGACCACCGGGGCGATCGCCTCCGCCTCGGCGAGCTGGGCCGCGTCGACGTTGCTGACGCCGAGGTGCCGGATCAGTCCCTCCTGCTGCAACTCGGCCAGCGCGGCGAAGGGTTCGGCGATCGAGTTCTGGCTGGGCATCCGCCGCAGGTAGACCAGGTCGAGCCGGTCCACGGCCAGCTCGCGCAGGTTGCGGTGGACGGCCTCGCGCAGCCCGGTGCGGTCGGCCGGGTTCATCCAGGTGCCGTCGGGGAAGCGGCCCGGACCGACCTTGGTGGCGATCACCAGGTTCTCGGGGTACGGGTGCAGGGCCTCGCGGATCAGCGCGTTGGCCGAGACGTCCCGGAAGAAGTAGAACCAGGCGGTGTCGATGTGGTCGATGCCCAGCTCGACGGCCCGGCGCAGCACGGCGCGGCTCTGCTCGGGGTCGCAGGCGGGGCCCTGCCAGTCCCGCATCGGGAGCTTCATCGCGCCGAAGCCCATCCGGGCCACCGGCAGGTCGCCGCCGAGGAGCAGGGAGCCGGACGCGGAGGGGTGAGAGGAGATCGTCATGGCATCAAGCCTCCGGCTCCGCTCGCCATGCCTCCGTCCGATCTGGCAGTTTGCTGCCATGAATACCGATCAGATCATCACCCTGCACGGGGAACGCGAGCTCGTCCAGCGGGTCGGACACCTCTTCGTCGCCTCCCGTGAGGAGTTCCTGGTCGCCGCCGCCGACCTGGTGACCTGGTCCTCCGGCGTCAACGCCGCCTTCCGGGAGGGCAAACGGCCGCACGTCATTCCCGGGCTCACCATGCGCAAGCTCTACACCCGGCGCGCGCTCGCCGACCCGGAGTCGCACCGGCGGCTGCTGCGGATCGCCGACTCCGGCATCGAGGTCCGGATCTCCGACGGGCCGCTCGCCCGCGAGGCGATCGTCATCGACCGCCGTACCGCGATCCTCGCCGGGCCCCCGGTCCGCGGCGTGCGCACCTTCACCGTGGTGCAGACGCCGGAGGTCGTCGACGGCGTCCGCACGCTCTTCCGCGCCACCTGGGAGGCGGCCACCGACCTCGCCGACTGCACCGCCCCGCCCCTGCTCAGCGACCAGGCCCGGCAGATCCTCGGCGCGCTGGCCGCCGGCCACACCGACGAGACCGGCGCCCGCCTGCTCGGCCTCTCCCTGCGCACCTACCGCCGCCGGGTCGCCGAGCTGATGACCACCCTCGGCGCCAACTCCCGGTTCCAGGCCGGCCTCCTCGCCCAGGGCCTGCTGGAGGACGGGGTCAGTCCCGGCGGCCCCCGGTGATCTCCGGACCGATCACGAAGCCCTTCGCCGGCCCCTCCGGGATCACCGCCTCCTCGCCGTAGGGTGTCCGCTCCGAGCGGGCGTAGGACCGGCGCTCAGTGTCAGGGTTGGTCAGGACGGTGACGGCGCCGCCGTCGTCGAAGTCGTCGATGATCACGTAGACCGGAATGCCGGCGCTCGCGTAGGCGCGGTGCTTGAGGACCACATCACGCTGGCTGTTCTTGCTTCCGGGTGACACCGTCTCGACGACCACCGCGACGCCAGAGGCAAGAATGCACCCGCCCTCAGGATGCTCAATCTCCTCCAGGTCATCTGGCGCGACGTAGACATCAGGGATCACGACTTTGAGGCCATGGATGATGTTGCTGTCGAACCCCGGAGCCCAGCCGCTGCCACGTAGATGATCGTGAAGAGCGAGCACGATGCGGCGATTGATCGTCGCGTGGCGGACCCCACCAGTAGGCGACATCTCGATGGCCCCCTCAATGATCTCCGCCCGGAAGCCCTCCGGGACGTCCATCGCCTTCCACACCTGCCACAGCGCCTGGTCCAGGTCCACGACGGTCTCCTCGGCTACGAGCGCGGTCATTGAGACACCTCTTTCCCGTCCAGTGTGGTCGGCTCGTGCCATGCGCAACAAGCCGCACCCGTACGGTCGCAGACGACGGAGATCCCGGACGGGTGAGAGCCCGGGGTTCACCCGATCGGGGGGTTTCAGCGCTGGTGGGGGAGCTCCACGCGGAAGGTGGCGCCGGTGCCGGGGGCGGTGCGGAGGGTCAGGGTGCCGCCGTGGGCGTGGGTGAGGGCGGTGGCGATGGCGAGGCCGAGGCCGGCGCCGCCGCCGTCGTGGCGGCTGCGGGAGGCGTCGACCCGGTAGAAGCGGTGGAAGACCAGGGCGGCCTGGTCGGCGGTGAGGCCGGGGCCGGAGTCGGCGACCTCCAGGAGGCAGAGGCCGCTGGTGGTGCCGACGCCGATCCGGACCGGGGTGCCCGGCGGGGTGTGCTTGACGGCGTTGCCGACCAGGTTGGTGACGACCTGCCGCAGCCGGGCCTCGTCGCCGAGGACGGGGGCCGGGCCGGGGGAGCCGGAGCCGTCCGGGCCGGTGAGGGCGACCGGGCGGGACGGGTCGAGCGCGACGAGGTCGTGCAGGGCGTCGGCGGCGAGGGTGCGCAGGTCCATCGGCGCGAGGTCGAGCGGGCGTTCCTCGTCGAGCCGGGCGAGCACCAGCAGGTCCTCCACCAGGGCGCCCATCCTGACGGCCTCGTTCTCGATCCGGGACATGGTCCGGGTGACGTCCGCCGCGGTGGGCAGCGCGCCCATCCGGTACAGCTCGGCGAAGCCGCGGATGCCGGCCAGCGGGGTGCGCAGCTCGTGCGAGGCGTCGGCGACGAACCGCCGCATCCGGGCCTCCGACTCGGCGCGGGCGGCGAACGCGGCCTCGATCTGGGTGAGCATGCCGTTCAGCGCGATGGAGAGCCGGCCGACCTCGGTGCGCGGCGGGAGCGCGGGCATCCGGTGCGAGAGCTCGCCGGAGGCGATCAGTTCGGCGCCCTCCTCGATCCGGCGCAGCGGCCGCAGACCGGCCCGGACGGCGAAGAAACCGAGCGCCGCGATGAGCACCAGCACCGCGCCGCCGATCCCGAGGAAGGCGGTGCGCAGCCGGCCGACGGTGGTGTCGATGTCCTCGCGCGAGACCGCGACCATCAGGTACGAGGGGGTGGGGGTCGGCGCGGCGAAGGCGCTGGCCGGGGCGGACGGCCGCTGGAGCGGCAGGACCAGCGCCCGCCAGCCGTTGCGGCCGCGCTGGTCGGGCAGGTCGAAGGGGGTGTCGGCGGCGGTGGCCGCCGGGTCCAGGCCGGCCAGCTCCGGTGCCGGGTCGTTCTCGGAGACCGGCTGGCGGACCACCTGCTGCACCCGGCCGTCGGCCGAGAGGTACTGGACGAGGTACTGGCTGGGCAGCGCGGCCAGGTAGTTGGGCGTGCCGCGCTTGCTGGTGACGGCCGGCTGCCGGTAGTCGGGCCAGGTGGTCCGGCCGGGGACGCGCTTGGACAGCGGTTCGGCGAACCGGGTCAGCTGTTCGTCCAGCCGCTGCACCAGCTGGACCCGGACGGTGCCGAGCACGACGGTGTCGCTGACCGCGAGCCCGGTGGTGACCAGGGCGAGCGCCAGGACGAGCAGCCGGGCGCGGAGCGACAGCCGGGTGAGCATCGGGCCGTCCGTCAGTTCTGCGGGGGGCGGCGCAGGGCGTAGCCGATGCCGCGCACGGTGTGGATCAGCTTGGGGCCGTGGGCGGGGCCGGAGTCGAGCTTGCGGCGCAGGTAGGAGATGTAGGACTCGACGATGGAGAGGTCGCCGCCGAAGTCGTACGCCCAGACGTGGTCGAGGATCTGCGCCTTGGAGACCACCCGGCCGACGTTGGCCATCAGGTAGTGCAGCAGCTTGAACTCGGTGGGGGAGAGCGCGACCGGGATGCCGCCGCGGGTGACCTCGTGGGCGACCGGGTCGAGGGTGAGGTCGGCGACCACCAGCCGGCCGTCCTCGGCGGGGCCGCCGGCCCGGCGCAGGATGGCCCGGATCCGGGCGATCAGCTCCTCCAGGCTGAACGGCTTGGTGACGTAGTCGTCGGCTCCGGCGGCGAGGCCCTGGACCTTGTCGCCGACGCCGTCCTTCGCGGTGAGGAAGAGCACCGGGAGGTGGTCGCCGGGGTGGCCGTGCGCGGGGCCGGCGATCTGGCCGCGGGTGGTCTGCTCGCGCAGCCGCTCGACCACGGTGAAGCCGTCGAGGTCGGGCAGCATGACGTCGAGCACGACCAGGTCGGGGCGTTCGGTGGTGATCAGTTCGAGCGCCTCGGTGCCGCTGGCGGCGGAGGCGACCCGGAAGCCGGAGAAGCGCAGCGAGGCGGAGAGCAGCTCGCGGATGTTCGGTTCGTCGTCGACGACGAGGAGGAACGCCTCCCCCGGGCCGCCGGCCACCGCGGAGGTTCCTGGTGTGGACACAGTGCCTTGCACGGGGGTTCCGCCTCCCGGTCGGACGATGGAGTTCAGCTTGAGGCTAGCCCGGGGAGGCTATGCGACATCGATGAAGGTTGGATTAACACCTTATCGGTCGGTTTCGGGGTGACAAGGCCCGGCGCCGGGCTGGGTGGTGTGCGCACGGGCGGGGACGACCCGGGAAGCCCGCCGCCCGGAGGATCGCTTCCCCCGTCGCCCCGTCGCCCGGTGAGTCGGGCCGGCGTCCCGCGTCGGCCATCGGGGTTAACAGCCGGCCCTCCTCGCCCGCCCGCTGGCGTGCCTGGTGAAACGGCCGGACCCGTTCGCGCTGAAGTGATGGCATCCGTTTCCCACCCGCCCGGAGAGAAGCCCATGACAAACGCCCGCACGGTGACCGCCGCGGTCGCCGTCGTCGCCTCGATCACCGTCGTGTGCGGCGGCTGCTCCAGCAGCACGAAGTCGACGACTCCGGCGAGCACGACGTCGGCGGCGACCGCCGCGACCAGTGCCGCCGGCAGTCCGACCGCCTCACCGACCTCCGCGCAGAGCGAAAGCCCCTCCCCCGGCGCCACCGGCGCCGGCACCGTGGTCGCGGCGGCCACCATCGGCAAGTACCCGAACATCCTGGTCGACTCCCAGGGCAGGACGCTCTACCTGTTCGAGGCGGACACCTCGCCCACCTCGACCTGCTACGACGCCTGCGCCACCGCCTGGCCGCCCGTTCTGACCACCGGCGCTCCGACCGCCGCGAACGGCGCCGACCAGGCCAAGCTCACCACCACCACCCGCAAGGACGGCAAGACCCAGGTCGTCTACAACGGCCACCCGCTGTACTACTTCGAGGGTGACAAGGCGCAGGGCGACACCAACGGCGAGGAGTCCAGTGCCTTCGGTGCCAAGTGGTACGTGGTCAACGTCTCAGGCGACAAGGTCGAGGGCGACTGAGCGGATGGGCGGCGTCGAACGGGAGTCCCGCCCCCGGCGGGCCTCCGGCCTCCTGTGGGCACTGCTGCCGGTGGCGGTGACGGCCGGCCTCTACTGGTACGGCCGCGCGCACACCCCGGACTACGCGAGCAGCCTCTTCGGCCGTCGCTTCGACGACGCGAACCGGCTCAAGGCCCAGCTCGGCACCGCCCTCCTGGGCCTCGCACTGGTCCAGCTCGTGCTGGCGCTGTGGATGTACGGCCGGCTACCCGGTCTGGCCGCCGCACCCCGGCCGGTCCGGACCTGGCACCGGCTGGTCGGTCTGGGGGCGTTCCTGCTCTCCCTCCCGATCGCCCAGCACTGCCTCACGGCCTACGGCGTCGAACTGACGGACAGTCGGGTCGCGCTGCACTCGCTCGCCGGGTGCTTCCTCTACGGCGCTTTCGTCGCCAAGGTCGTCGTGGTCCGCCACCGCCGGCTGCCCGGCTGGGCACTGCCCACGGCGGGCGGCGCCCTGGTCGTCCTGATCGCAGTGCTCTGGTACACCGCCGCGCTCTGGCAGCTGAACGGCGACCGCGTCCCCGGCCTGTGAGCCGTGGCGGCCGGGTGGCCGGACCAGGCCCCCGTGTCCTCGCGCGCCCGGGATGCCGCACCCCGACGACCGCGACGAGCCGTGCCGGGACGTGCGAGGCCCTCACCCCGTCCGGGGCGAGGGCCTCGCGGGCCGTCCGGGACCGCGGGGTCAGCCGCCGGACGAGTTCTGGGTACCACCGCCGCCGGCCGCGCCGCGGTTGCCGCCGCCACCGAAGCCGCCGCCACCGGCGCCGCCGGCCCCGAAGCCGGTGGCGCCCTCGACGAGCTGGGTGGCGTTGTAGCCGCCGTTGGCGTCCGGGGTGCCGACCACGGTGACGCTCTGGCCGGGCTGTAGGTCGGTGACCTTGCCCTCCTTGTTGAGCTGCACCTTGGTGGCGTCGCCGGTGGTCACCTTGACGGTGTTGCCGTTGGCGTCGGTGAGGTAGACGGTGGTGCCGTCGACGGCCTTGACGGTGCCGCGGGTGAAGCCGCCCTGGCCACCACCCTGGCCACCGCCCTGGCCACCGCCCTGGCCGCCCTGGCCGCCCTGCCCGTTGCGACGGCCGCCGTTCCCGGGGCCGCCGGTGGCCCCGGCTCCCGGCCGGGCCTGCTGCTGCCCGCCCGCGGCCACGGCCCGGCCGGAGCCGCCGGAGCCGTTCGACCCGTGGCCCTGCTGGTACCAGACGCCGCCGGCGAACGCCGACGCGGCGATCACCCCGCCCGCCAGGCCGAGGGTCAGCCAGGGCAGCTTGCGGCGCGGCGGCGCGGCCAGCTCGGCGGTGACGTCCCGGGAGTCCGGCGGCGTGGAGAGCAGGCCGACCTGCTCGGCGGGGGTACGCGGCTCGATCTCGTTGCTCATGTCTGCAGGTCCTTGGTCACTCGTGCCGGAGGGCGTCGATCGGGCGCAGCGAGGCGGCCCGGTTGGCGGGGTAGCTGCCGAAGAACAGCCCGATGGCGACGGCGATGCCGAACGCGCCGAGCACCGACTCGGGGATCACCACCGGCTTGATGCCGACGATGCTGAAGTGCGCGCCGGCGATCCCGGCCAGGACGCCGAGCCCGGCACCGATCACCGACAGCAGGGTGGACTCGGTGAGGAACTGCCCGAGGATCACCGCGCGCGGCGCACCGAGCGCCTTGCGGATGCCGATCTCCCGGGTCCGCTCGGTGACGGTGACCAGCATGATGTTGGTGATGCCGATCCCGCCGACCAGCAGCGAGATCGCCGCCACCGCGCCGAGCAGCACGGTGAAGGTCTTGGTGGTGGACTCCCGGGCGGAGAGCAGCGAGGCCTGGTTGCCGATCCGGAAGTCCGCCTTGGCGGGGTCGGCGATCGCGTGGGTGCCGAGCAGCACCCGGGTGATCTCGGCCTGCGCGGCGGTGGTGGTGTCCGCGGAGGTGGCCTGCACCAGGATCTGGTTCACCGCACCGAAGCCGGTGAAGGCGTTCTGCACGGTCGGCAGCGGCGCGATCAGCACGTCGTCCGGGTCGGTGAAGCCGGTGCCGCCCTTGGCCTGGAGCACGCCGACCACGGTGAACGGGGTGCCGCCGACGGTGATCTGCTTGCCGACCGGGTCGGCGGCCGCGAACAGCTGCCTGGCGGTGGTGGCGCCGAGGACGGCGACCTTGCGCGAGCCGAGCACGTCGTCGGCGGTGAAGTACTCGCCGTGGGCGACCTTCTGGTTGGCGGTCTCGAAGTACGCCGGGTAGGTGCCGACGATCGAGCCGGGGCTGTACGCGATGTCCCCGTACAGCGCGGTGCCGCTGGCGGTGACCACCGGCGCGACCGACTTGATCGCGGTCGCGTCCGGGTCGCTCGCCAGCGCCTTGGCGTCGGCGAGCGTGAGCTTCTTGGCGGAGGACGCGGTGCGCGCGCCGCCGAAGGACGAACCGGAGGTGACCGTCAGCGAGTTGGTGCCGAGCGAGGTGATCGACTCCTTGACCGCCACCGAGGAGCCGTTGCCGACCGCGAGCAGCAGGATCACCGAGGCGACGCCGATCAGCACGCCGAGCATGGTCAGGGCGGAGCGCACCTTGTTGGCGGCCAGGCCTCCGACGGCGAAGCGGAGCATCTGCCAGAGGATCACGCGAGCACCCCCCGGACTCCGGCCGCCGGGCGCAGCGCGGGCGGCGGACCGTCCACCGGGGCCTGCCGGACGTCGCTGATGATCGCGCCGTCGACCAGCCGGATCACCCGCTTGGCGTGCAGCGCGACCTCGTCCTCGTGGGTGATCAGCACCACCGTGCGGCCGGTCGCGTTCAGGCCGTCGATGATCGCCAGCACCTCCTCGGTGGAGCGGCTGTCCAGGTTGCCGGTGGGCTCGTCGGCGAGCAGCATCGCGGGGGCGGTGACCAGGGCCCGGGCCACCGCGACGCGCTGCTGCTGGCCGCCGGAGAGCTCGTTCGGCCGGTGCCCGGCGCGCTCGGCCAGGCCGACCAGCGACAGCGCGGCCAGCGCCCGGCGGCGCCGCTCGGCCGCCCGCACGCCCGCGTAGGCGAGCGGCAGTTCGACCTGGGCGAGCGCGGTGGTGCGGGGGACGAGGTTGAAGGACTGGAAGATGAAGCCGATCTTGCGGTTGCGGACGAGCGAGAGCTGCTGCTCGTCCAGGTGGCCGACGTCGATGCCGTCCAGCAGGTAGCGGCCGCCGGTGGGCACGTCCAGGCAGCCGAGGATGTTCATCAGGGTGGACTTGCCCGAGCCCGAACTGCCCATCACCGCGACGAAGTCACCCTGCTCGATGTCCAGGTCGACGCCCGACGGCTCCCCGGTGACCGGGTCGGCCGGGCCGCGCAGCGCGTGCACGGTGGCGTCGCCGTGGCCGTAGGCCTTGGTGAGGCGGCGGATCTGGATCACCGGGGGCGGTGCCGATCCGTGCTCGACGGCGGGGATCTGGCGCGCCATCAGCGATTACCGCCGCTCCGGCCGCTGCCGCCGCCGGCGCCACCGACCCCGGCCACGCCCGCGCCGCCGCCGCCGTTGCGGCCGCCCTGGCCGCCGTTGGCGCCCGGGAAGGAACCGTTCGGGAAGCCGTTGGTGCCGCTGGTGGTGGCGAGTTCGACCTTGTCGCCCTCCTTCAGCCCGGAGAGCACCTGGACGGTGGTGTCGCCCTCGACGCCCACGCCGACCTGGACCCGCTCGGTCGCCCCGTCCTCGTGGACGAGCGTCGCCGTGCGGCTCGCGCCGGTGCCGGCCAGCGCCGCGGTGGGGAGGGAGAGCGCGTTGTCCGCCTCCCCGGTGACCACCGCGACGGTCGCGCTGAGGCCGGTCCGCAGCTTGCTGGTGTCCCCGGTGATCTGCAGCGTCGCCGTGTACTGCACGGCGGCCGCGCCGCCGGTGCCGCCGCTGCTCGCCGGGAGCGGGCTGACGGACAGGACGGTCGCGTTGAGCTTGGTGTCGGACTGCGCGTTCAGGGTGACGGTGGCCGCCTCGCCCTTCTTCAGCTTGAGCGAGTCCAGCTCGGAGAAGTTGGCGGTGACCTGCATCCCGGTCGGGTTGGTCAGCACGATGAAGCCGCTCGGCGCACTCGACGCCGTGCTGCTCCCCGAGGACTTGGCGGTACCGGAGGTGGTGCCGGTGCCGCCGCCGACGGTGTCGCCGACCTTGCCGGTGACGGACGCCACCGTGCCGTCCACCGACGCGGTGAGCGTCGTGCCGGACAGCGCCGCCTGGGCGTTGGCGAGGGTGGTCTGCGCGGTGGCGACCTGCTGCTGCGCCTGGGCGACGGCCGCCTCGTCCACCTTGGTGGTGGTGATCGTGGTGGTCTGCGGAGCGGGCGTACTGCTCCCGCCCGCTCCGCGTTCCCCACCACCGGCGCCCCCGGACGGCTGCCCGCTGCCCGGGATCTGCTGGGTGGTCGTGGTGGTGACCCCGGCCTCCGCCTTGTCGAGGTTGGCGTTGGCCGTGGTGAGGGCCGCCTTCGCGGCGTCCACCTGCTGCTGGGCCGCGGTGGTGTCGACGGTGGCCAGCACCTGCCCCTTGGTCACGGTGTCGCCGACCGCGACCTTGACGGCGGTCAGCTTCCCGCCGGTGGTGAAGTCCTGCGCCGCGTCGGTGGGCGAGGCCAGGGCACCGGTTCCGGACACCGTGGCCAGGACCGTTCCCTTGGCCACCGTCGCGGTACGGACCTGGGCCTTGCCGGCCGCCTTCTCGGTACCGCTGTCCAGCGTCGTGTACGCCAGGGCCGCGGCGCCCACCAGGGCCACGCCGAGCGCGGAGTTCAGGAGGACGGCACCACGCCGTCGCGGGAGCACCTTCATGCCGCACAGCTTCGCCGGGCGCTCTTGCGGAGTCCTGAGCCCCGGCTGGGAGAACCCTGACCCCCCGAACCCGGACATTCCCCCATGCGACGCCCACCCCGGGCGCTCCCCTTGCCTCCCGCCCGGTCAACCCTTGCCCGAACTCCCAGCCCCCTCCCAGCCACCCCCAGCCATCCCGGAGCCGATCCCGCCCCTCAACCCAGCAGGTGACGGCACCAGGCGAGGGCGTGCGCCGCGAGCAGCGCCAGGTGCGGCGGAGCCCCGGGACGGGCCGCCCTCACCGCACGGATCCCGGCGGTGGCGACGGCGAAGGCGGTGACGTCCTCCGCGCCGGCCGCCTCCCACGCCCGCACCGTGCGCGCCCAGCGTTCGGCCGAGGCGGGAGTGTGCCCTTCGCCGATCAGCCGCAGCACCATGAACGCCGTGTCCACCCAGCACGCCGCGCGGCCGGCGCGTGCCCAGTCCACGACGTGGACGCCGAGCCCGGCGTCCACCAGCAGGTTGTACCTGGAGAGGTCGCAGTGGGCGAGGGTGTCGCCCACCACGGCCCCCGGACCGCGCTTCTCCCAGAGCCGCAGGTCGTCCAGCCGTGCGGCCACCCACGGATCGAGGGCATCGTGGGCAGCCAGCTGCTCCCAAGCCGTGAACCGCGCCCACCGCTCGGACAGCGGCAGGGTGCCGACCTCGGGCGCGGGGGTGAGCCGGTCCGCGGCACCGGCCAGCACCCGGGCCACCGCCGGCAGGTCCGGCGAGCCCGGAGACAGGTCGACGATCCGGCCACGCACGTACGCGAAGCCGAGCAGCCGCCAGCCCGACGCGCTCACGTCCCACAGCAGCGCGGGGGAGGTGAACGCGACGTACGGATTGGCGGCTGCCTCGACACGGCACTGGAGACGGGCGTCCCGGCCGTCCTCCATGCCCTTGCAGAACACCCGGCGGCCGTCCGCGAAGTGCAGGACGGCGGCGAAGTGGCTGGACAGCCCGAACGGCACGTCCTCCACGGCCAGCGGCGGGGCGCCTGCCCGGCCGGCCACCGCGCACCGCACCGCCTCGGGCAGTTCCTGCCACGTCAGCCGCCGCTTCACACCGGCCTCCCGGGGCTGCCGGAACGATGCGCTACTCGTCGCCGTCGGCGGTGAAGTGGTCGAACTCGCCGGCCTTGACGCCCTGGAGGAACTTGGCGAACTTGAGCGGCGTCGTGCGGACGACGACCTCGCCGTCGTCCGACTCACGGAGCTCGATCACCCCGTCAACGGTCCGCACCTCCACGCAGTCGTTGCCGGATCCGCTGAAAGAAGACTTCTGCCAATCGGTGTTCAATGCTCGGCCTCTCACAGCTCTCGTGCGATCTTGCGGATCAGGTCGCGGGACTTGCTCTCGCTCAGGGCTGACGCTTCGGTGCGCGCGAAGATCGTGCGGTAGCTGGTCAGCTCGCTCGCGGCATCGAGGTAGATCGAACTCCGGGAAGACTCCAGTTCGACGGTGTCCAGCTCTGGCACCGAGCCGAATGCGTAGGTGAGGTTCTCGACCGCCCCCGGGAAGGTTTCGACGTCGAACGGGACGACTCGGATGGTCGTCCATGACTGTTCGGAGTCTTCGAGGAGGGACCCGAGCTGTTCCTTGAGGACCTGCGTGCCGCCGAACCTCGTCCACAGCGCGGACTCATACACGAAGGCGGTCAGCGGCTTCCGGTCACGGCGGAGATCCGTCTTCCGTTGCATCCGGAACGCCGTCCGCGCCTCCAGCTCGTGGCGCGGCAGTTGGGGGATCAGCCGTCCGAAGACCGCCGCGGCATAGCCGATGGTCTGGCACGGCCCGGGGATGTGGGTGAGCACCCACATCATCAGCTCGCGCGATCCCTTCTCAAGCTCGGCGTTTTCGAGGAAGCCGTCCGGGATGGTTCCGCGGTACTCCTCCCACCACCCCTTGGAGCGCTCCTGAATCATCGACTCCAGGGCTTCGACCAAGGGCTGGTTCATGCACTTGCATGCCGCAGCGAAGGACTGCAGGCGCTCCCGGCTCAGGCCGACCTTTCCCGACTCCATCTGGCTGACCTGGGTTCTGTCGATCCCCAGAGCACGGCTCAGGCTCGGCGATGACAGGCCGGCAGCCTCGCGCATCTTTCGCAGCTCGGCACCGATACGACGCTGACGGAGGGTGGGGTTTGGTCGTGGCGGCATGGCTTCCTTCCTTGCCAGGGTGGCCCAAGTCTGCCGCGCTGCTCTCACGCCGGTCCACCTCGGGATACGGCTAGCACGGACGGGTGAATCCATCCACAGCAAGTATCACCGGTGATACCTGTGCTGTATGGTCGTCATCACAGCCGATCCGACGGATCGTCAGTAATGCCTTTTCCCCGGGCAGTAGGCGCCTGCTGCCCCCGCACCGCAGAGCAGCCACGCGCGGCATCAACCAGCCCCGCTCTGGCCTGGCTCACGGCGACGATTCCGCCGGTCAACGACGAATCCACCTCATCACCACCCCATCCGGAGGTTCCCCATGCGTGCCTTCAACCCTCCCGACTGGTCCGCCGCCCGCGAGGAGCTGCGCGACGTCCTCTCCGTCGCCGGCTGGCCCGACGACCTCATCCACGACGCCGAACTCGCCCTCTGCGAGCTGTTCGTCAACGCGTGGCGCCACGGGGGCAGCCCGGCCCCCACCGTCGTCCTCGTCCTGCTCCCCCACCGCACCCTGCGGGTCTCCGTCGCCGACGACAGCCCCGCCCTCCCCGAGCCCCGTACCTCCTCCGACCCCTACGAACTCTCCGGCCGGGGCCTCCACCTCGTCCGCTCGCTCACCCACCGCTTCGGCGCCAACCCCCGCAAGCACGGCGGCAAGTCGGTCTGGTTCGAGCTGGACGCCGCCGCGTGATCCCCGCCCCGACGGCCACCCCGGCCGTCCACACCGAGCGCACCACCGCCGCCCACCTCACCGTCGAACCCGTCCCCGACGCCGCCCTCCAGCTCCGCATCGCCGTGGACCTCGACGTCCACGCCGGTCCGGGCGACCACCTCGCCGTCCCCCTCACCCGCGACCAGGCCCACGACCTCCTCCACGGCCTCGCCGCCCGCCTCGGGCACCGCGTCATCGGAATCCACCGATGAGAACCGGCACCGCCCAGTTCCTCGTCGGCGCGGCCTTCCTGGCCCTCCTCGCGCTCGCCCTCGCCACCGTGGCGCTCGGCGTCGTCACCGCCCTGAGGGTCAACGAGGGCCACCGCACCCTCGCGCCCCCGCCCCCGATCACCCGGCACGGCCGCTGGGACCTGCGCCGACTCCCCGACGGCACCCGCGAGTACGCCTGGATCGCCCGCCAGGCAGGCCACTTCGGTCCCGAGACCGGCCCTGCGACCGCCCCCGACCCCGACCCCCACCACGGCATACGCACCTGAGCACGGCACAGCGGAGGCCCCCGCCCATCGGGGCGGGGGCCTCGCCGTTGCCCGACGCCCCGTGCGGACGGCCGGGCGTCAGGCCAGGGCGGTGGCCGCCAGGGCCAGGACGGCGCCGCCGAAGACGATGACGTGCCGGACGTTCTGCACCACCCACACCCAGCGGGGGAAGCCGCCCTCCGCGGCCTTGAGCAGCGCGGCCACGTCGATGCGCGCCAGCTCCGGGTCGCCCTTGCGGGCGAACGCGGCCTGCACGGAGGTGGTGGCGGTCAGGTTGCTGTAGAGGATCACCACGTTGATCGCCAGGACCAGCCCGAGGACGACCCAGTTCACCACCCCCGCCCACGACACCCCGGCCACGTTCAGGGCTGCGGTGGCCGCCAGCACCGCGGCGATCGACACCGGCGCCCAGGTCTCGTGGCCGCCCGCGTCGAAGCGCATCCCGTTCTCCTCCAGGACGGTGGTCCGCACGCCCTGCCGGCGCAGCTCGGTGTGCGCGGCCCCGGTGGCGGTGGCGCCGAAGCGGGACCGCACCAGCGGGATGGAGACGAAGGCGGCGGCGACGGACAGCTGCACGGCGGTGATGAAGACGCTCACGGGTGGTTCCCCCTCGGACGTGTGCGCCGGCTCCGGCGCCCCAGTTTCTTGAACTAAGTGCAAGTAGAAGGTAGCGCTCGACTTGAACACTGTGCAAGTAGGTTCCTGAACTTTGTGCAAGTCGCGCTGCGCGCCCTATCGTGAGCCCATGGCACGCGACACCCTGACCCGCGAACAGATCGTCCGGACCGCCGTCGAACTCCTCGACGAGGAAGGCCTGGAAGGCCTCAACATGCGCAGCCTCGGCAAGCGCCTGGGCGGCGCCGCCACCGCGGTGTACTGGCACGTCAAGAACAAGGACGACCTCGTCGTGCTCGCCGGGGACCAGGTCTGGCACGAGATCGACCCGCCCGCCCCGGGGGACGCCGACTGGCGCACCGCGGCGGTCGGCCTCGCCGTCGAGCTGCACGCGATGTTCGGCCGCCACCCCTGGCTGGTGCAGGCGTTCGGCTCCCACCTCTTCTACGGCCCCGGCAAGGCCCGGTTCGACGACCACAGCCTCGCCCTCTACGAGCAGGCCGGCTTCTCCCCGGCCGACGCGGACACCGTCGCGGCCGCCGTCTTCACCTACGTGCTCGGCAACGCGCTCGCCGACGCGGCGATGGTCTCGCTCAACCGGCGGCTGGTCCGCGACGGCAAGGACCCGGACGAGGCGCTGCAGGACACCATGGCCAAGGCCGTCGAGGTCGCCACCGCCTTCCCCCGCCTGCGCGCCCGCCTGGAGGACCCGTCCGCGACCGAGTACGCCGCGGGCCCCGGGCAGACCCTCGAACGCGGCCTCCGCGCCCTCCTCTCCGGTCTGGAGGCCGAACTTGCGGCCGCACCCGGCGGCCCCGGCACGGCCTGACGCGCAGGGCGCGGCCGACCCTTCCGGCCGGCCCCCGACGGTCGTTACGCAGCCGATGGGTGGCCGTGACACGACCGGCCGGGGACCGCGACACGGCACTCCTACCGTCGCTGACGACGCACCGGCCGACCCGGCCGGGGCCCGCGTCCCGACGAAGGAGTGACACCGCATGACCAGGAGCCGTACCCACAGCTCGCCCGCCCGCCGTGTGCTGGCCGTCTGCGCCCTGACCGGGGCCGCGCTGCTGACCTCCCTCTCCGGCGGGCAGGCCTGGGCCGACGGCGCCCCGAAGCCCGCACCGGCCGCCCCCGACGCCGGCCAGGCCGCCGGCTCGGGCGCCGCTCCGAGTGCCGTCCCGCAGCCGAAGGTCTCCCGCCCGGCGACCTCCGCCCCCACCGCATGGGCCGCCGAGGCCGGCTCGGGCGCCGCTCCGAGTGCCGTCCCGCAGCCGAAGGTCTCCCGCCCGGCGACCCCCGCCCCCACCGCATGGGCCGCCGAGGCCGCCCCGGCCACCGCCCCGGCAGGCGGCTCCGGCTCCGGCCCCGCCACGGCGAGCCCGCAGGTCCGGGCGGTGCCCAAGGGCGCCGCCCAGGCCGGCGACGGCTCCGGCTCGACCGACTCCTCCGGCCTCAAGCTGGCCGGCGGCGGCGCCGTCGCGGCCGTCGGCGCCGGCGTCCTGGGCTTCGCCCTCCTGCGCCGCCGCTCCGGTGCGCGCGGCTGACACCGGCCCCGGCCCCTCCCGTACCCCTGTCGCCCCTCCTGCGTACGGGCCCGTACGCAGCGGGGGCGGCCGGGGCGGCGATGCCCCGGCCCCGCTCGGGCATCCGGGGACCGGGGACGCGACCACCCACCGCACAGCCGGGGAGGCGCCCGCCCGGCACCGGGCCGATCCGGCCGGCGCGCGCCGTGGCACACGCGGCCGGAGCCCCAGAGAGGCAGAGCGGCGGGTAGGGAAAGAGGGGAACAGCAAGGGTGTCGATAGCGGTGGGCGCCGGA
>NZ_JBEYVJ010000089.1:0-27130 GCF_040643935.1 Kitasatospora sp. NPDC047058
GGCTCGGCGCCGCACTGCTGCGGCTCGGCGACCACGCCGCCGCCGAGGCCGCGCTCGCCCCCGCCCGCGAGGTGCTCGTCTCGCTGGGCGCCGCGCACCTGGCCGCCGAGGCCACCGTCGAACTGGCCCGGGTGCTGCGCGCCCGGGGCGAACAGCGCAAGGCCGCCGGCCTGCTGGAGGAGGGCCTGGCCGCGCACCGCCGGCTGCGGCACAGCCGGGGCGTCGCCGACGCCCTGCGCGAGCGCGCGGCCGCCGCCGCGGAGGCGGGCGACCCGGCGGCGGCGGACGGCGCGCTGCGGGAGAGCCTGCGGGTCGCCGACGAGCTCGGCGAGCGGACCGAACTACCGGGCACGCTGGAGCAGTTCGCCCTGCTGCTGGCCCGCACCGCCGCGCACCAGCAGCCCCGGGCGCTCCGGCTGTCCGCCGCCGCCGAGGCGCAGCGGCGGGCGCTCGGCAGCCGCCCGGACGAGGCGCGGCGGGCGGAGCTGGCGGAGCTGACCGCCACGCTGCGCGCCCGGCTGAGCCCGGCGGACTTCGCCACCGCCCGGGACGAGGGCCGCCGGCTCACCCCGGCCGGTGCGGTGCTGGAGGCGCTCGCCGCCCCCGTACCCGCGGCCGGGGCCGGTCCTGACGGTCCCGGCGGTCCCGACGGGCCCGCGCGGCAGCCGCTGACGCCGCGGCAGGTGCAGGTCGCGATGCTGATCGCCGAGGGGCTGACCAACCGGCAGATCGCGGCCCGGCTGAAGATCTCGGAGTGGACGGTGGTCAACCACGTGCGCGAGGTGATGCGCCGGCTCGGCTGCACCTCCCGGGTGCAGGTCGCCTGGTCGGTGGGCCGATGGCCGTGACCGGGGACCGGCGGCCGGACCGGTCCCCGCCGCCCGCGCAGGACCCGGGGCAGGCGCCGGCCCCCGGGGCGTCGGCCGCGATCCGCCCGCCGGAGGACGTGGCCGCCCGGTTCCGCGCGGCCGGGTGGTGGCGTGACGAGACCTTCCTGCACGACCTGTACCGGACGGCCGCGCTCGACCCCGAACGGCCCGCGATCGTCGCCCACCGCCGTCACCGGGCCGCCGGGCACCGCACGGTCACCATCGGCTACGGCCGGCTGGCGCACACGGTCGACCGGTTCGCGGCCGCGCTGCGCTCGCTCGGGCTCGCCGAGGGCGACCCGGTCGCCGTCCAGCTGCCCAGCCGGTGGGAGACCGCCGCCCTGGTGCTGGCCTGCCTGCGGGCCGGCACCCCGGCCGTCCCGGTGCTCCCGGCCGTGCGGGCGCACGGGCTGGAGCGGATCCTGGCCGCCTCCCGGGCCCGGGTGTGCGTGGTGCCCGACCGGTGGGAGGGCTTCGAGCACGCGGAGGCCCTGGCCGAGATGGCCCCGCGGCTGCCCTGGCTGCGCCAGCGGGTCGTCCTGGGGGACGCCGCGGCGACCGGGGCGCTGGACTTCCACGGATACTTCCGGCGCGTCCCGCACGAGCGCGGGCGCCACGGCGAGGGCCTGGGGGCGGACGCCGGCCGGGCCGACCGGATCGGCCTGATGGTCACGGTGATGGGCCTGGGCGACCGCTACGCCACCACCCTGCACACCCCCAACACCCTCTACGCGAACATCGTCCCCCGCCGCCCGGCCGCCGGTCCGGGGCCGGAGCGCGGCGAGGTGATCTACTCCTCGCTGCCGCTCACCTCGCTGGCCTCGCTGCTGTTCACCGTCTACTGGCCGGTCGCGCTCGGCGGCACCGCCGTCTTCCAGGACGTCTGGGACCCGAACACCTGCCTGGACCTGATGGCCGAGGCCGGAGTCACCCTGGCGTACGCGGGGCCGGACCACTGGTCGGAGGTGCTGTCGGCGCAGCGGGAGCGGCCCCGGCCGCTGGAGTCGCTGAACCTGGCGCTGTCCGGCGGGCGCACCCGCACCTCCGCGCCGCTGCTGGCCGAGCTTCCGACGGCCCTCGGCGCGCCGGTGCACGCGGTGTGGGGGTCGCCGGAGGTGGGCCTGGGCACGGTCGCCCGCGGCGAGACGCCCGCCGAGCGCGCCGGCGAGAGCGACGGGCGCCCGCTGCCGGGGCTGGAGCTCTCCGTCCTGCCGGGCGCGGCCTGTCCGGCGGGCGCGCGGGAGCCGGCTCCGCTGCTGGTGCGCGGGCCTTCGGTGGCCGTGGCGGTGTGGCGGCACGGCGACCCGGCCCCGGTCGTCCCCTGGGAGCAGGACGGCTGGCTGGACACCGGGGACCTGGGCCGTGCGGACGGCCTCGGCGGGGTCGAGGTGCTGGCCCGGGCCGGCGAGCGGGCGGGCGCCATCTTCATGGTGCCGACGGCGGAGGTCGAGGAGGCCCTGCTGACCCACCCCCGGGTGGCGGAGGCGGCGGTCGTCGACTACCTGCACCAGGAGCACGGGGAGCTGCCGTGCGCGGTGGTCGTCCCGACGACGGAGGCGGAGCCGCCCGGCCTGGTCGAGCTGCGCGAGCACCTCGCGGCCCGGGGCGTCGGCGCGGGCTTCCTGCCCACCCGGCTGGAGCTGGCCCGGGCGCTGCCCCGGGACGACCGCGGCGACGTCCGCAAGGAGGCCCTGCGCAGCTGGCTCACCACCCTCCGCCCGGGCACCCCGCGCACGCTCTGAGCCCGGACGGGCCGGAGGCCCCGGTCAGGCCCGGGTGGAGGCCAGGCGGGTGGCCAGGGCGGTGAGTTCGGTGCGCCAGAGCTGGGAGAACGGGGCGGCGGCGACGATCCGGCGGGTGCGGCCGAGCAGGTGGGCGATGGTGCGCTCGGCGCGGTCGCGGTCCTCCGCGACCAGGAGCACGTCCCGCAGCAGGTCGCCGTACCAGTCGCGGTCCCCGCCGCCGCTGAGGAAGCCGCGCACCCGCCAGGCGGCGTGCAGCAGGCGGGCGTAGTCCTGGTAGACCACCGCGAGGTCGCCGCGGCCCGCCAGGGCGGCGCCCATCAGCAGCGGGTGCTGGAGCGCGTACCAGCCGCTGCCGCAGCCGCGGGCGCAGCCGACGAGGCAGCCGGCCGGCCACGGGTCTGCCAGGTAGCGGCTGGAGAGCGCGGAGTCGACGTAGCTGCCGCCCAGCCGGCCGATCCGCAGGTCGTGCCAGACCTGCCGGGCGGCGTCCGGCAGGTCGGCGGCGAGCCGGTCGGCGAGGGCCGTCGCCAGGTCGCCGACGAGGGAGGCCATGCCGACGCCGAACCCGCGGGCGTCGCCGCCCCAGCCGTTGCGCTCGTGCTCGGCGGCGTGCCGGACATGCAGGGTGGGGGCGCCGTGCCGCAGCAGGGCGTTCTCCCGGACGTCACGACGGATCAGGTAGCAGGTGTCGAGGAGTTCGAGGGCGACCGCCGCATCGACGGCGGGCCCGTCCGCCGGGTCGCCGCCGGCCGCGAGGTAGCCGGTGAGTAGGACGGTGGGCCGGATCCGCTCGCCGCCGGCGGTGATCACGTCCGCGAGGGCCTCCACCATGCCCGCGGCGCGGGGGTCGACGGCCCGGCACCGGGCCTGCTCGGCGTGCAGCAGGCCGCGCATCCGCTCCTCGACCCGGGCCAGCATGTCGGTGCGCAGCACCTCGGGCAGGACCGCGTCCGGTGGCATGGGCTGCGTCGTCATGGCGTCTCCGTGGGTAGGCGCGGCATCGCACCGAGCCTCTCCGGCAGACGGCTGGTTCGGCAACGGCGGCGGGCGCGGGCCCGGGGATTTCCCCGGCCGGCGCACCGTGACCGACTGATTCCTATCATCCCCGGCGCGGTGTGTTCACCGGATTGCCAGACTCCTGCCATGCGGTTCGCCGAACCGTCACACCCGGCCACCCGAGCCGAGCAGGTGGAGCTCGGCGGGCAGCTCCTGACGGCGGGTGATGTTGAGCTTGCGGTAGACCCGGGTGAGGTGCTGCTCGACGGTGCTGACGGTGATGTAGAGCTTCATCGCGATCTCGCGGTTGGTGTGGCCGTGCACCGCGAGCATCGCCACCCGCTTCTCCGAGTCGCTGAGCCTGGCGTGGAGTTCGGCGAGGTCGACGCCGCCGGACCGGGTGTCCTCGGACGGTCCGCCGGCCTGGCCGAGGCCGGGGGCGATCTGCTCGCAGAGGGCGTCGGCGCCGCACTCCTTGGCGAACTGCCAGGCCCGCCGGTCGACCATGTCGGCCCGGTTGCCGTCGCCGAGTTCCTTCAGCACCCGGGCGAAGTCGGCCAGCGCCCGGGCGAGTTCGTAGCGGTCCTCGGAGTCGTGCAGGTCGTCGACCGCGCGGGCGAGCAGTGCGTGCCGCTCGCGGGGCTCGCACAGCGACGCCCGCACGCGCAGGGTGAGGCCGGAGATCCACGGGTGGGCGGCGTCCCGGTGGGCGAGCTGGTCGGCGAGGAAGCGGGTGGCCTGCGGGGCCTCGCCGAGCCGGATCAGCGCCTCGGCCGCGCCGGTGCGCCAGGGCATCAGCAGCGGCCGGTCCAGGCCCCAGCGCTTGAGGCTGCGGCCGATGTCGAGGAAGTCGCCGAGTGCGGCGTGGAAGCGGTGGGTGGCGAGGTGGTACTGGCCGCGGGCGCGGAGGTAGGCGATGCCGTGGATGCTGCCGGCCAGGCCCTCGGGCAGCGGGCGGCCGAGTTCGCGGGCGGCGGTGTCGTGGCGGCCGGCCGCGGTGGCGGCGCGGATCAGGGTGGCCGCCACGCCCCCGGCGAAGGCGCTGCCGCCGCGTTCCGGCAGCAGGTCCAGGGCGGCCTCGGCCTGCTGCTGGGCGCCGGTCAGGTCGCCCTGCCGCAGCAGGGCCTCGGCGTGCAGGGCGGTGAAGGCGGTCTGCCAGCCGGGGGCGCCGCGCCGGACGGCCTCCTCCACGAACACCTGACACCAGGGCAGCACCCGGGACGGGCCGTCGGTGGCCAGCAGGGCCCGGATGGCCTGCACGATCGGGGCGGCGGTGCCGGCGCCGAGGGTGGCGCCGCGCAGGAAGGTCTCGGCCGCGACGGCGGCCACGCCGTCCGCCGCGTACTCGGGGATCGCCCACAGGGTGGCGGGGGCCGGGATCCGGGCCGGCTGCGGTTCGCCGGTCCGGGTGCCCGTGCCCGGCTGGGCCGGGCCGGCCCACCAGGGGAAGGCCGAGAGGCCGTCGAGCGGGTCGGCGCCGCGGCCGAGCCGGGCGGGCCGGCCGGTGCGTTCGGCCTCGCGGCCGGCGGCCAGCCGCTCCAGGGCCTGGCCGGCCTCGTCGATCCGGCCCTGCTCGGTGAGCAGCCGGGCGAGCGGTCCGAGCCGGGCGGGGCCGAGCCGGCCGGCCTGCAGGGTCTCCAGCGGTCCGGCGAGGCCGCGCTCGGCGGCGCTGGGGTTGGTCCGCCAGGTGATGGCGGCGAGCTTGGTGCGGAACTGGGCGCGCTGCCCGTCGTCGGCCCGGCCGCGGCAGGCGAGTTCGAGGCAGGCGGCGGCCCGGCCGGTCGCGCCGTCGGCGAGCAGCTGCTCGGCGGCGGTGGCGAGCACCGTCACCGCCCACGGCAGGTCGGTGGGGCCGACGGCAAGCAGCTGGGCGGCCACGGCGGCGGTCGGGGCGCCGTCGCGGTGGGCGAGTTCGGCGGCGCGGCGGTGCAGGGCAATCCGGTCCTCCGGGTCCATCCGGTCGAGCACCGCCTGGCGGGCGACGGCGTGGCGGAAGCGGTAGCCGTCCAGGATGCCGGCCGCGTCGAGGGCGGCACTGCCCCGGACGACCGCGCCGTCGGTGCTGCCGAGCAGGCGGACGGCGAGCGGGCGGGAGCCGAGCTCGCCGAGGACGGCGAGCACCTCGGCGAGGCGGCGCGCGGCCGGGCCGCAGCGGTGCAGGCAGGCGAGGACGGCCTGGGTGAAGGCGCCGCCGAGCTCGGGGGCGTGGCCGCCGGCCCGGTGCTCCTCGAACAGGGCGCGCAGCAGCAGCGGGTTGCCGCCGGCGGCGTCGGTGGCCGGCGGGGTCCTGCCGTCGGCCGCCTCGGCGGCGGCCAGCCGGGCCACCGCCTCGGGGCGCAGCCGCTCGGCCCGGATCCGGACGAAGCTGCGCTGGCGCAGCAGTTCGGTGCCGTAGACGGGGTCGTCGCCGCGCTCGTGGACCGACTCGGTGCAGACCAGCAGGACGCGGGCGGCCCGGGTGCGGCGGACCAGGTGGAGCAGGTACTGGCAGGAGAGGTCGTCGATGTGGTGCAGGTCGTCGACGCAGATGACCACCGGAGCGGTCTCGGCGAGCCGGTGCACGGCGGCGCACAGGGACTGCATCACGTCGATCCGGGACGGGTCCGGTGCGGCGGCCGGGTCGGGCAGGGTCCCGGCCGGGGCGGCGGCGAGCAACTGGCCGAGCACGCCCAGCGGGAGGCCGTGTTCGACGGCGGTGCCGATGGCGCGCAGCACCACGGCGCCGGAGGCGGCGGCGCGTTCGGCGACCGTCTCGACGAGTTCGCTCTTCCCGCAGCCGACCGCGCCCTCGATCAGGACGACTCCGGGCTTTCCCTGCAGGCAGTCCGCGAGCGCGGAGTCCAGTACGGCCAGTTCTCGTTCACGGTCGATCAGCACTTCAGGGCCCCCGGCTTCGTCCGCGTCGCGGTCAGCGCGCCCGCCTCACGGCGATCGCCGGAACGTCGCGGGCACGGTAGAGACTTGCCACCCGGACATCGATCCGCCGGCGGTTTTGAGTCTAAGCAGCACGGACCGCCCGGCCGGGGGGCCGGATGCCGACCGGAAGTTGCACGGCAACAACTTCCCTGACGCCGGAGCAGGTGCCGGGCGGGGGCGGTCCGGCGGCCTCACCGGGCCCGGAAGATCGGGCGGGGGACGTCCCGGGGGCGGGTCCGGGCCCGCCACTCGCGCGGGTAGCCGACCGACACCTCCTCGAACCGGACGCCGTCGTGCCAGCTGGTGCGGGGCACGTGCAGGTGGCCGTAGACGGTGGCGGCCGCGCGGAACCTGAGGTGCCAGTCGGCGGTGCGCTCGGTGCCGCACCACTGGGCGAACTCGGGGTGGCGCAGGATCCTGGTGGGCTCCCGGACCAGGGGGTAGTGGTTGACCAGGACGGTGCGCAGCTCCGGGTCGCAGTCGGCCAGCCGGCGCTCGCTCTCCGCCACCCGGGCCCGGCACCAGGCGTCCCGGGAGGGGTGCGGGTCGGGGTGCAGCAGGTACTCGTCGGTGCAGACGATGCCGGCCTCGTGCGCCTGGGCGAGGGCCTGCGCCTTGGTCGCCGCGGTGGGGGTGCGGAAGGTGTGGTCGTAGAGGACGAAGAGCGGGGCGATCACCAGGGGTCCGCCCGGACCGCACCAGACCGGGTAGGGGTCCTCGGGGGTGAGGACGCCGAGGGAGCGGCAGAGGTCGACGAGCCGCCGGTAGCGGGCCTCGCCGCGCAGTTGGACGGGATCGCCGGGGGTGGTCCACAGGTCGTGGTTGCCGGGGACCCAGATCACGCGCGCGTAGCGGCCGCTGAGCACGGAGAGCGCCCACTCGACGTCCGGGAAGAGCTCGCCCACGTCGCCGGCGACGACCAGCCAGTCCGCGGCGCTGTCGGGGTGGAGCGCCTCGACGAGCTCGCGGTTCTCCCGGTGCGCCACGTGCAGGTCGCTGATCCCCATGAGCTGTCCGTGCGGCATGGGGCGAGGCTACGGGCCGCGGGGCGCCGGCGGACACCCCTGCCGACCCCTTATGGCAACCGCATGGCAAGCGTGCCGGGGCGGCTGGCAGGGCACCGGCTGGGCGGCGGCGGACAGGGCTCCGGATAGCAGTCGGCTGGGAGGCCGCGGCCGGTGGCGGGGGCCGCGCGGGCGGGCGGGCCGGTGGCGGCTGGCGGCGGCGGGAGCGCCGGAGCGAGGCTGGGGGCACCCCACGTCGAGGTGCTCGGAGGATATCGTGATCAGCACGCTGTTGCCCGCCGCGGCCGTTGCCGTCGAGTCCACCGTCGACCGGGAGATCGCGCTCTTCCCCGAGGAGGCCCACCAGGTCCGCAACGCGGTGGTCGGCCGGCAGCGCGAGTTCACGACGGTCCGCTGGTGCGCGCGCGAGGCGCTCGGCCGGCTGGGCCTGCCCGCGGTGCCGGTCCTGCCCGGCCGCCGGGGCGCGCCGCAGTGGCCGGAGCAGCTGGTGGGCAGCATGACGCACTGCACGGGCTACCGGGCCGCGGTGCTGGCCCCGCGCTCGGAGGTCTCCGCGATCGGCATCGACGCCGAGCCGAACGCGCCGCTGCCGGACCGGGTCCTGGACTCGATCTCGCACCCGGAGGAGCGCGCCTGGATCCAGCGGCTGCGCTGGTCGGCCGCGGACGTGGCCTGGGACCGGCTGCTGTTCAGCATCAAGGAATCCGTCTACAAGACGTGGTACCCGCTGATGGGCCGGGAACTCGGCTTCGAGGACGCCATCGTGACCGTGGATCCGGAGGCGCGGTCGTTCCGGGCCCATCTGCTGCTGGACCGGGAGGTCCGCGCCACCGGTGCACCGACCTGGTTCGACGGGCGGTTCGGGACGTCCGGCGGGGTGCTGCTCACCGCGATCGCCCTGCCGGCCCGTCAGCCCGGGAACCCGGCGGACGCCGGCCGCCACCTGCCGTCGGGCGTCCGGTGACCAGGCCGGCCGGGGGCGCGGTCACTCCGCGCGCCCCCGGCCGGTCCGCCTGTCCGACGGTCGTGTTCCGCCTTGTCCGACGACTGTGTGTCGGAGGATCAGCCCCAGCGGTCGTCGTCCTCGCGCACGACGGTGACCTTGGCGCCGGCGAGGCGGTCGTCGGCGGCCTTGATGAGAAGTTCCTTGTTGAGCCCGAAGTGGTTGCTGTGAACAACGGGCTGTATCGGCGTGGTGATGCCCCAGCGGTCGTCGTCGATGTTGGTGAGACCGGCGCCGGAAGCAGTGGCGTGGCCGAGCCCGAGCAGTGTGGCGACACCCACGGCGAGCAGCGCACTCTTGGCAGCCAGCCGCAGCCTGATGGTCGAGTCCTTCATCGTGATCCCCCAAGCAGTCGGAACAGGTCGGTCAGTCCGGCAAGCAGCGGGCCCCGCAGCCTGTGACGGCTTGCCTCGGGGCCCTACTCTGCCGCGCTGGCATGGCCAGGTCCGAGCGGATCTCGATGGCGTAAAGTTGCATGGCAGGAACTTCGCACTCCGACGGGGGCCTCTGAGTGTTCGGACACCCACAGTTTCAGACCGGATTCGCCGAACTCGACGACCTGAGTGCGAGCGCCTACGGACACGCCGTCGAGTTAGGGCGGTTCGACCGGGAAGCCATCGCCACCCTGCTGAAACTGGACGAAGCCGAGGTCAAGCGCATCGAGCAGGTCCTCCGGCTGATGCACCTGCTGCAGCCCAGGCCCGGCGATCCGAACGTGCTGGCCCCGGTCAGTCCGGACGTCGCGGCCGCCGATCTGGTCGGTCCGGCGGAACACCAGATCCGCGACCTGATGCAAGCGGTCACCGACGTACGTGGCAAGTTGCTGTCACTCACCCCCCTGTACTTCGAGGGACGCCGGCTGCGGAACCGGTTCGAGGCCTTCGACGTGGTCACCGACGTCGACGCGATCCAGAACATGCTCGACCACCTCGGGCAGACCTGCCGCAAGGAGGTGCTCACCGTCCAGCCGGGCGGCGCCCGCCCCTCCACCCTGCTGCCGGCCGCACGGAAGTCCGCCGAGGGCATGCTGGAGCGCGGGGTGCGGATGCACACCATCTACCAGCACACCGCCCGCAGCGACCTCGCGACCAAGGCGTACGTCCGGGACGTCACCGCGCTCGGCGCCGAGATCCGCACCGCGGACCAGGTGATCGACCGGATGCTCATCTACGACCGCGAGACGGTGTTCCTGCCGGTGCGCACCGAGGACGACGAGGAGGCGACCGGCGCCGCCATCGTCCGCGAGCCGACCCTGGTGGCCTTCGTGTGCGCGGTGTTCGAGCACCTGTGGGACAGCGCGACCCCGTTCGTCTACGACACCCCGAAGGCCACGCCGACCACCGACGACCTCAAGCAGTCGATCATCCGGCTGATGGCCCGGGGCTACAAGGACGAGATGGTGGCGCGGCGGCTCGGCATGTCGGTGCGCACCTGCCGGCGTCACATATCCGAGATCACCGAGGAGCTGGAGGCCACCAGCCGCTTCCAGGCCGGGTACAACGTGGCGATGGCGGGCCTGCTGGGGAAGGGGCCGGCGACGGCGGCCGCCGAGCAGCAGCCGCAGCCGGGACCCCCGGGCTGACCCGGTGCCGGGCGGTGTCACGCCCGCCTCCCGCCGCCCCCGTTCCGCAGCGCCCCCTCGATCGCGTCCACGCAGTCCTGGTCGAGCATCGTTGTCATATCCATGTCTCCGATGGTGCCGAAGCCCGCGTCGTACACCGCCACGCTGATGCAGTAGCCGCTGTCCAGCACGAAGGTGTGGAAGCCCCACTCGTCGCCGGTGCCGGTGCTGCCGTCGGGGCGCTGCACCCGGACCGGCCGGCCGTCCGGGCCGAAGCCGAACTCGGTGAAGCTGAACTGCATGCCCTGCCCGATCGCCTTGCTGTAGGCCTCCTTGAGGGTCCACAGCCGCACCAGGGCCGGGTTGCGCTCCTCCTCGGGCTGGGCGGCCAGCGTCACCAGCTCGTACGGGGTGCACACGTGGCGGCCCAGGCCGCGCTGGTACATCGGGCGGTCGGCGCGCTCCGCGTCCACCCCGATCAGGCCGCGGGTGGTGATGCCCACGAGCAGCAGGTCGTCGGTGTGGCTGAGGCTGATGTCCACCTGGTCGCAGCCGCGCAGGTACGGCCGGCCGGTCGGCCCGTACGCCAGCTCCAGGGCGTTCGGGTCGCCGTTCAGGACCGCGCCCGCCGCGAGCTTGAGCAGCACCCTGGACGCCGCGTACCGGTGCCGGACCTCGGGGTGGGCGAGGTCCAGGTAGCGCGACCAGTCCCGGCCGAGCAGCGCGCGCAGTTCGTCCCCGGTCGGCAGGTCGGGCTCCAGGTCGGCGAGGTCGGCGTGGACCACGGCGGTGCCGTACGCGGCCAGGTCGGCGCGCACCGCGTCCCAGACCTCGCCGCGTGCGACCACCTGCATGGGCCGGCCGACGGGCGGCCCGAGCGTGGAGTTTCCGGGGTCGGTCATGCCTGTCGCTCCAGAACTGAGTGGATCTCCGCGAGGCTGCGCGCCTCCAGGACGGCGTGGACGGGGAGCCTGCGGCCGGTCTCCGCCTCCAGCAGGGTGACCAGCCGCAGCAGGTTCATCGAGTCCCAGCCCGGCAGGTCGGCGAGGTCGCGGTCGGCGTCCCCGGCACCGACCGCGAGGTCCAGCTCCTCGCCGACCAGCTGCAGGAACGCCTCCAGGCTGTCGGTCTCACGCATGGGCCGTCCCCTCCACTCGCAGGTCGAGGCGGATGTGACCGGGAGTGTCCGGACACTCCGTCAGGTCGTGGCGGTAGTACACCTGGTCCCCTTCACGGGCGATCTCGGTAAAGCCGAGCGCGGGGTAGAAGTCCCGCGCCCGTCGGTTTCTGGCGGTCGGCCGGTACCGGGCGTCCACGGCGCGCAGCCCGGTGGCGGCGGCGTGGGCCAGCAGGGCGGCGAGGCAGGCCTGCTCGATGCCCCGGGTGAGCACCCGGCAACTGAGCCAGACGTTTTCCAGCAGCAGCCGGTTGTCGGCACGGCGGCCGAGGACCGCGCCGACCAGCCCGTTGGGGCCGAACCGGTCGGCCGACCGGACGGCCAGCACAAGCCGCCCGGGGTCGGCCGCGAGCCGGGCCGGCTCGGCGGGCTGGAGCCGCAGCCCGGTCAGGTTGAACTGGTTGGTGCGCTGGGTGAGCTGGGCCAGCCGCGGGTACTCGTGCGGGGCCGGCGGGGAGACCTCCACGGTGACGCCCAGCCCGGCCAGGAACTCCTCGAACGAGCCGCTGCCCTCGCGCAGCCGGCGCCGCTCCCCCTCCGTCCGGTACTGCGCGGTGCGGTCGCGGTCCTCCTCGGTGAGCCGGGGCACGTCGAACCAGCCGTCCGCGAGCAGCCGTACGGGGTGCAGCGCCGGCTCCTCGTCGAGCGGCAGCACCACGGCCCCCGGCACGCCGTGCCGCACCCGGGCCCGCTCGGCCGGTGAGTCGTCGGCGAAGACCAGGGCATCCGGGGCGAGGCCGAGCGCGTCGGCGATGTCGAGCAGGTGGCCCGCCTTGTCCGACCAGTCGGCGTTCACCCGGACGAAGTCCGGCTCGCGCAGCACCAGGTCGGGGTGGTCGCGGAGCGTCTCCAGCACCTGCGCCCGGTCGTTCTTGCTGCTCACCGCGAGCAGCACGCCCTGGGAGGCGAGCTGGCGGACGTGGCGCTGGAAGCCGCCGAAGGCCTCGCCGCGCAGGGTGCCGGCGGCCGCGACGCCGTCGGGGCCGTCCTCCGCCAGCACCCCGTCCCACAGCGTCTGGTCGAGGTCCAGCACCAGGCACTTGCGGGCCTTCCCGCGCAGGGCGCGGCCCAGGTGGCCGATCTCCCGGGCGTAGGCGGCGAGCAGCGGTCCGGACAGCCGGGCCTTGGCGTAGGCGGCGAGCCGGGGGTCGTGGGCCGGCCCGCCGTCCGCGACGAGCGGGTCCAGGTCGATCACGACCAGCGCCGGGTGCTCCTCGGCCAGCCGCAGCAGCCCGGCGTTGAACTCGCGCCAGACGGCGCCGAGCCGGGCCCGGGAGCGGTGGTCCACCAGCTGGTGGGAGTGGGTGCGCAGCAGGGGCACGGTGTTGAGCACCAGGGTGCCGGCCGAGATCCGCCGGTACTCGGCGGCCAGCCCGGCGAGCCGGCCGAGCACCCGGGCGGCCGCGTCGGCGACGTCCTCGGGCTGCCACGGGGTGGGGACCTCGGCGAACACCGTCTCGGCGTCGAGCAGGCACAGGGCGAGGTCGGGCGCGGCGGGGTGGAGGGGTCCGGCCGGGTCGGTCAGGTCGCGCAGGTAGCCGCCGAAGTCGCCGAGGACCGGGCGCAGCAGCAGCCCGTGCCGGGCGAGTTCGGCGGTGAGCGGGTCGACGAGTTCGCCGACGGTGGACTGTCCGGTGATGGCGACGGTGAGGACGGGGGTGTCCGGGTGGTGCCGCAGGACGGCCTCCGGGCCGGCGCCCGCGAGCAGCCGGCCGGCCCGGCACAGGTCGCCGGTGCGGCGGGCCGGGTCGGCGTCGTCGAGCAGGTCGGCGAGCAGGCCCGGGACCTCGGGGTACGCGGCGGCCAGTCCGCCGTCGGCCCGCAGGGCGCGGAGCCGGTCGAGTGGTGGGGTCACGGGGCGCCTCAAACCTTTTCCAGCGCGAACCCGGTCTTGATCCACTTGCTGGACTCGACCGTCACCCCGATCGCGCGCTGACCCGTCCCGAACTGCGGCAGCAGGCGTTCGAGCTGCAGGAACGGCAGGGCGTTGCCGGTGTTGCCGGTGTCGCTGACGCAGCTGACCTCGTGGGCGGAGGGGACGGCCATGTGCTCGACGATGCGCGCGGTCATCCGCTCGGAGAGCTGCGGCGGCAGCAGGTGGTCGACGTCGGCGGTGCTCCAGCCGACCCGGTCGAGCAGCTCCCAGAAGATCTCCACGGCCATCGCCGGGACGCGCTCCTCGATGGCCTTGTAGTCCTCGGCGAGCATCGGCCGCTCGGAGAGCCGGTCGCTGACGCCGTACCAGTCGACCGTCTGGCCGGCCGGGCGGCCCAGTCCGGCGAAGCTGTTGAGCACGCCGCGCAGCGCGAGCCGCTCGCCGAGCGGCTCGGCGGTGAGCACGGCGGCGCCCGCGCCGTCGCCGAACAGCACGTAGTTGACCAGTTCCTCGGTGGGCATCCGGGCCGGGTCGCGGCGGACGTCCAGGTGGCGCGCGGTCACGTCGCCGCCGAGCACGAGGCCGGCGCCGGCGCCGCCCGCGAGCAGGCTCCGGCCGAGGTCGAGGGTCTGCACGGCGCCGGAGCAGCCGGCCTGGAGCTGGAAGACGGGCAGGTGGTCGAGGCCGAGCCGGTCGGCGACCTGGGTCGCGGTGGTGGGCAGGAGGGTGTCGGGGGTGGCGGTGGAGAGCACCACGAACTCGATGTCGGCGGGCTCCAGCCCGGCCGACTCCAGGGCCCGGGCGCCGGCCTCGGCGCACAGGTCGACGAGGGTCCGCCGGACCTCACCGGTCTCCAGGTCCCAGGCGAAGTATCTGGCCCTGGTGCCGACGAAGATGTCGATCCACTCCTCGCTCACGCCGAGCAGCCTGCCCAGGGTGGTGTTGTCCACCGGCTCGCCGGGCAGGGCGGTACCGACCGCGGCGAGGTGGGCCGCCTTCGCGTCGTCGTTTCGGGTCATGGTGTGCTCCTTCTCCCCTCGTCCGGGCTATGCCGCCCTGGCGGTGACCAGTTCGCCGTAGAGTTCCGCCAGCGAGGTCACCGACCGCAGGGCGGGCAGCAGTTGGTGGATCGAGACCTCGCCGGCCTGCGGCAGCCGGGCCTCGACGGCGTCCTTGAGCTGCATGATCATCACCGAGTCGAAGCCCAGGTCCTCGTAGAACCGGGCCGTCGGCGAGACCAGCTCCGGCGCGTAGCCGCCGACCTCCAGGACGGCCTCGATCACGACCGCGACCACCGGGTCCTCCACCGGCGAGCCCGGCGCAGGCGCCGGCCGTACCGGCGCCGGGCGGTGGGCCGGGGCGGAGTGGTGGGCCGGGGCGGCGTCGTGAACCGGGGCGGCGCGGTGGGCCGGGGCGCAGCCCCAGAAGCGGTTCGCGGTGGCGAAGACGTACGGCCGCAGCCGCTCGGGCGCCGGCAGGTCGGGCGGGTAGAGCGCACTCCACTGCGGGTCGAGCCCGGCCCGGTAGAGCGCGGCCACCACCTCGGCGAGGTCCCGGCCCGTGGCCTCGGGGCCCGGCGACGGGTGCAGGAACTCCGTGCCGGCCGCGCGGCCGGAACGGCCCGCGAGCTGCAGCAGGTGCGGGCGCGGCCCGATCTCCACCAGGTGGGTGGGCGCCACCTCGTCGACCAGCGCGCCGAGCGCGTCGTCGAACAGCACCGGCTCGGCCAGCTGGCCGGCCCAGTAGTCGGCGTCCATCGGGCGGTCGCCGAGCATCCCGCCGTACCGGGTGGAGGCGATCGGCAGCTGCGGCACGCCCGGGCGGACGGCCTCGGCCGCCGTCCGGAAGGCCTCGACGGCCGGGGCCATGCGCGGCGAGTGGAACGCGTGCGAGACCTCCATCCGGGAGGTGCGGACGCCGCTCCCGGCCAGCTCCCGCTCGGCGTGTTCCAGGGCGGCGACCGGGCCGGAGAGCACCACGTCGGCGGGGCCGTTGACCGCCGCGACCGTGAGCTCGGGCCGGTCGGCGAGCAGCCCGGCCAGGCCGGCGGGCGCGGACCGGACCGTCAGCATGCCGCCGCCGGCCGGCAGCTGCTGCATCAGGGAGGCGCGGGTGGCGACCAGTTCGGCGGCCCGGCCGAGGTCGAGCACGCCGGCGAGCACCGCCGCCGCGAACTCGCCGACGCTGTGCCCGATCACGGCCGCGGGCTGCACGCCCAGCTCGCCGAGGGTGGCGGCCAGCGCGTAGCCGACCGCGAACAGGGCCGGCTGGGCGGGGCCGGTCTCCCGGACGGCCTCGTCGCCACGCAGCACGAGGTCCCGGATCGAGCCGCCGACGTATGGGGCCAGGGCCGCGTCCGCCTCGGCCAGGTGGCGCCGGTAGACGGCGGACTCCCGGTGCAGCCCGGCCGTCATCGCCGGGAACTGGCTGCCCTGGCCGGTGAACAGGAAGGCCACCACGGGCTTGGTCCACGGCCGCTGGGCGTGCCCGCCGGTGCCGTCCTCGGCGGCCCGGCGCAGCCGGCCGGCCAGCTCCTCGGTGTCGCGGGCGGTGACGGCGTACCGGTACGGCAGCCCGGTCTTCACCCGGTTGCTGCTCCGGCACAGCGCCGTCGCGCTGCCGCGCGGGCGCCGGGCGATCGCCTCGGCCTGGGCGGCGAGGTTGCGGCCGAGCCCCTCCGGGCTGTCGGCGGTCATCGTGAACACGCCGGCCGCGCCGTTCTGCCGGGTCCCGGCCCGTGCGGCGGTGCGGGGTGCGGAGGCGAGGACGGCGTGCGCGTTGGTGCCGCCCATGCCGAAGCTGCTGACCCCGGCCGTCACCGGTCCCGGCGGCAGCCGCAGCGGGGACTTGAGGAGCCGCAGCCCCCGCTCGGAGAGCCGCAGCCGGGGGTTCTCGCGGTCGGCGAAGCGGCTGGCCGGGACGATCCGGTGGTGCAGGGCCAGCACCGTCTTGATCAGCCCGGCGATCCCGGCGGCGCCCTCGGTGTGCCCGAGGTTCCCCTTCACCGAGCCGATCGCGCACGGCCGTTCGCGCTCCACCCCGTGCACCGCGCCCAGCGCCGCGCACTCGATCGCGTCGCCCAGCGCGGTGCCGGTGCCGTGCGCCTCCAGGAAGGAGATCTCCCCGGGCGTCACCCCGGCCCGCCGGTAGGCCGCCTGGAGCACCTTCTGCTGCGACCAGCGGTTGGGCGCCGTGACGCCGTTGCTGCGGCCGTCCTGGTTGACGGCGGTGCCCTTGATCACGGCGTAGACCCGCTGGCCGTCCGCCACCGCGTCGGCCAGCCGGCGCAGCACGACCAGGCCCACGCCGTCGCTGCGGCCGATGCCGTCGGCGTCGGCGCTGAACGGCTTGCAGCGGCCGTCGGGCGAGGCCAGCCCGAGCTGGCTGTAGACCAGCCCGAGCGCCGGGGTGAGCAGCAGGTTCACGCCCCCGGCGAGCGCGGTGTCGCACTCGCCGGACAGCAGGGCGTTGCCGGCCAGGTGGACGGCGACCAGCGAGGAGGAGCAGGCGGTGTCCACCGCCAGGCTCGGCCCGGTCAGGTTGAGGTGGTACGAGATGCGGTTCGCCGTCATGCCGGCGCTGCTGCCGGCGCCGAGCTGCGGGCTGACCTGCGCGGGGTCGGCCATCCGCAGCCGGCCCCACTCGCCGCCCATCACCCCGACGAACACCCCGGTGTCGGTGCCGGCCAGGTCGGCGGGCGAGCGGCCGGAGTCCTCCAGGGCCCGCCAGGCGCACTGCAGCAGTAGCCGCTGCTGCGGGTCCATGGCGGCGGCCTCGCGCGGGGCCAGCGCGAAGAAGTCGTTGTCGAAGCGGTCGACGTCGGCGAGGAAGCCGCCGCGCAGCAGCGCCGTCCGGTGTGCGTCGCGCACGGCGGCGGGCAGGTCGTCGGCGGTCCAGCGGCTCTCCGGCACCTCGCCGACGGCCTCCCCGCCGCGCATCAGCAGGTCCCAGTAGGCGTCCGCTCCGACGGCGGAGGGGAAGGCGCAGTCCAGCCCGACGACGGCGAGGTCCCGGTCGTGCTCCGGCGGCGGTCCGGGCTGCGGGTCCGGGGCCGCCTGGTCCGGCCGGGCCGCCTGGTCGTGCCCGGCCATCAGTACCGTCCGCGCAGCGCGTCCGGCTGCTCGACGAGGTGGGCGGTGAGGCTCTCCAGGGTCGGGTGGTCCCAGATCAGGGTCGGCTCCACCTCCAGGCCGAACTCGTCCTCCAGGTCGCCGCAGAGGCTGAGCGCGCCGACCGAGTCCAGGCCGTACTCGGCGAGCGGGACGCCGGGGTCGATGCTCTCGGCCGGCCGCTTGAGGTAGAGGGAGATCCGGTCGAGCAGCCAGCCGTGCGGGACCAGGCCCGGCCGCGCGGCGTCCCGGCTGGTGGAAGCGGTCATTGCTGAACTCCTTGCATCGATGGGGCTCCTGGCCGGGCGAGGGCGGCCCGGGCGCCGTCGGTCAGCCGGGGACGGGGGTGTCGTAGAGGTCGAAGCTGCGCCGGTCGGCGAAGCGCAGTTGCAGCTCGTGCCGGACTCTCGTCGCGCACTCGGGCGGCAGGGCGTCCACCGGGGTGCCGAGTTGTCTGGCGATCCGGTGCAGCGCCATCGCCGCCCAGCTCGGGTCGGCCAGGAACGGGTCCCGGCCGTCCCGGCCGTGCCGCCACACGCCCGCGACCGAGGCCGCGGCGAGCAGCAGCGCGTACCGGTCCACCAGGGGGAAGCTGACGGCGCCGCGCGGCCCGGCCCGGTCCGCGTCGGACAGCGCCAGCACCCGCTGCTGCAGGTCCCGCAGCTCGCCGACCAGCCGGCCGGCCAGGGTGCGCAGCGCCCGGTCGGCGGGCGAGCCCCCGGAGGCGCCCTCCGCGACCGCGACCAGCTCGGCGCTGAGGCTGTCCCGGCCGCAGGCCAGGCTGAGCCGCGTGCGGTCGAGCGGCGGCACCCCGGTGCCGAGCCGGAAGAGCTCCGCGGGCGGCTCCGGCTCGGCGAACCACGAACCGCGGGCCAACCACGGCAGTTGCGGGATGACGGTCGCCTGGCAGGCCACCGTCCCGGCGTGGCCGAGGCTCAGCACCGGGACGTCGCGGACGTGCTTCTGGAAGATGCCGAGGTTGCCGTCCCGGGTGTAGATCCCGGCGCCGAGCACGACCGACAGGTCGTACATGGTCTTGATGAGCACCTTGGGCAGCAGGTACTTGAGCGAGGCGGAGTAGACGCTGGTCTGCTCCGGCAGCAGGTGCAGCGCCCGGGTGGCGACCACCGCGAGGGCGTCGTACAGCAGCAGGTTGACGAACGCGTTGACCAGCGCCTGGTCGATCTTGGCCGGGTCGGTCCAGGAGGAGCCGTACGATCCGCCGAGGCGGCGGTCCAGGTCGAACTGGACGGCGGTGCGCAGGCTGGTGTCCACCGCCGCGAGGGCCAGCGAGGCGATCACGGTGCGGCTGATCTGGAAGGAGCGCAGCGCCGTCTCCACCCCGCTGCCGGCCGCGCCGAGCAGGGCGGACTCCGGGGCCGGGCAGTCGTCGAAGGCGATCCCGGTCCACAGGCAGCCGCGCAGGCCGACGGCGTGGTGCCGGGGCAGCACGGTGGCCCGCCCGGCGGGCAGCTCCCGCGGGTCGAGCAGCAGCACCGAGTGGCTGCTGCTGCCCGGGGCGGGATCGGTGCGGCAGAACAGGACCAGCGCCTCGGCCCGGCTCAGGTTGTTGATCATCGGCTTGGAGCCGGTGAGCACGAAGCCGTCGCCCGCCCGGCGCGCGGCCACCTGGCTGCGCACGTAGTCGTTGCTGTGCGCGGTCTCGTGCTGCGCGATCGCGGCCCGCGCGCCCCGGAGCAGGAGGCCGGCCATCCACTCCTGCTGGGCCGGGGTGCCGGTGATCCAGACGTCGGAGGCGGCCATGAAGGTGTGCATGCCGTAGCCCATGCCGAGCCCGACGTCCCGGCGGAACAGCGGCCGCATCACCCGGACCAGGGTCTCGACCGAGTCCAGCCGCCCGCCGAGGTGCCGCGGCACGTACTCGGCGCTGACGCCGAGCCCGTCCAGCAGGTCCTCGGCGGCGGCGAACGGGACGGCCGCGCGGTCGGCCGGGAGCAGCCGGCGGTAGCCGTACGGGTTGCCCTCGTCGGTCGGGTCGCCGAGCGCGGTCTCGATCTCCGCGACCCGGGCGGGAGCCGGGGCGGGCGAGAGCAGCGCGGTCATCGTCGCAGCCCCCCGCCGGCCGGTTCGGGCCCCCGCAGGCCGGTGCCCGGTCCATCTCCCGTCAGGCCGGCACCGAGCAGGTCGTCGCCGAGCAGCTCCGCGCCGGGCAGGTCGTCGCAGCCGCGGACCAGGGCGCGCATGACCGGGTCGAGCACCTCGTAGTCGCCGCGCAGCTCACCGTCCAGGAAGAGCCGCCGCATCAGGGTGCGCTGCACCTTGCCGCTGGTGGTGCGGCGGACGGTGCCCGGCGGGACGAGCAGCACGTTGCCGGCCGGGATGTTGAAGTCGCGCCCGAGCAGCGCCTGGATCCGCTGGGCGAGCCCGCGCAGTCCGGCGGCGTCGGTGTCCGGCCCGAGGCCCTTGACCTCCTGGACCACGACCAGCTGCTCCCGGCCCGCCTGCGCCGCGAAGGCCGCGCCGAGCCCGAACCCCGGGTGGAGGCCGCGCACGGCCCACTCGACGTCCTGCGGGTAGACGTTGCGGCCGTTGAGGATGACGACCTCCTTCAGCCGCCCGGTGACGTACAGCTCGCCGTCCTCCAGCACGCCGAGGTCGCCGGTGCGCAGGAAGCCGGTCTCGCCGTCGCTCAGGGTGGCCCGGAAGGTCTCGGCGGTCTCGGTGTGCCGCTGCCAGTAGCCCCGGGCGACGCTGTCGCCGCGCAGCCAGATCTCGCCGACCGCCCCGGGGGGCAGCTCGCGGTGGGCGACCGGGTCGACGATCCGCAGGTCGAAGCCCTGCACCCGGCCGGAGCCGACGAGGGTGCGGAAGGGCTGCTCGATCCGGTCCGGGTCGGCCGGGGTGAAGCGGTCGCGCTCCAGTTCGGTGGCGTCGACGGCCGTCGCGGCGTACGCGGTCCCGGGGACGCCGCCGGAGACGATCAGGGTGGCCTCGGCGAGCCCGTAGCAGGGGTACAGGGCCTCGGGGCTGAATCCGGCGGCGGCGAAGCGCTCGGCGAAGGCCTTCAGGGTGGTCTGGCGGACGGGCTCGGCGCCGTTGAGCGCCAGCCGCCACCGGGAGAGGTCCAGCTCGGCGAGCTGCTGGTCGGTCACCCGGCGGACGCACAGGTCGTAGCAGAAGTTGGGGCCGCCGCCGACGGTCACGCCGTGGTCCTGGATCGCCCGGAGCCAGCGGTGGGGCCGCTTGACGAACGCGGTGGGCGTCATCTGCACCGAGCAGCTGCCGAGCCAGATCGGGTGCAGCAGGTGCGCGATGAGGCCCATGTCGTGGTAGTGCGGCAGCCAGCCGCCGAAGCGGTCCTCGGCGGTGGTGCCGAACGCGTCCTGGAGGGCCTGCTGGTTGGCCAGCAGGTTGCGGTGGGAGACCATCACGCCGCGCGGGTCGGAGACCGAGCCGGAGGTGTACTGGAGGAAGACGAGGTCCTCCGGGTCGGCGGGGGCCGGCTCCAGCCAGTTCTCGGGGTCGCCGAGGCCCGGGGTGTCGGTCGCCAGGCAGACCACGTCGGCGCTGTAGGAGTCCGCCAGGCAGAGGGCGACCTCGGGGGCGCTGGCGGTGTCGGTGAGCACCAGCCGGGTGCCGACGTCGCGGAGCACCGCGGCGGTCCGGTTCAGCCGCTTGCTGTCGCCCTCGGCGCCGGGCAGCGGGACGGGGACCGCCACCGCGCCGGCGTACAGGCAGCCGACGAACGCCTTCAGGAACTCGGTCGTCGACGGGTAGAGCAGCAGGACGGGCCGGCCCTCGGCGCGGTGCGCCTGGAGGACCGCGGCGATCCGGCGGGCCTCCCGGTCCAGCTCGGCGTAGCTGAGCGTCTCGGCGACCAGCCCGCCCGGGGTGTCCCGGAGGAAGATGTGGGCCGGCGCGTCGGCGAGTTCGGCGGTCCGGGCCCGCACGAGCTCGGTGAAGGTGACGAAGCGTGACAATGACATCCCCTCGGATCATCTCCGGCACTGCGGGCCCCGCACACCGGGCCCTTCGTACCGTCCGATGATCGCGCGGGGCGCTAAAGCCCCGCTTAGGGCGTGTCACGGACGGCGTGGGAAGCCCCGGGAGGCCCCGGAGTTGCGCCCCGCCGGCCGGTGGCCGCGCAGCCGTGGGCGGTCAGCAGCAGGGACAGCCCGCCGTGCAGGGGGCGGCGGCGGCCGCCGGCGCGGACAGCGCGCACGGCAGCTCCATGGTCAGCCGGGTCGGGCCCCCGCGCGGGCTGCTCAGCGTGAGCGTGCCGTCGAACGCGGCGAGGCGGCACTGGATGCCCCGCAGTCCGCTGCCGAGCAGGGGGTCGGCGCCGCCGTGGCCGTCGTCGGCCACCTCGGCCCGCAGCAGCCCGGCGGCGTGGGAGAACTCGACGCTGGCGTGCCGGGCACCGCTGTGCTTGGCGGCGTTGGCGAGCGCCTCGCTGACGGCGAAGTAGACGGCCGACTCGACCGGGGCCGCGGCCCGCCCGGGCACGTCGGCCCGCACCTCGACCTCCAGCGGGACGTCCAGGACGAGGGCGCGCACCGCGTCGACCAGTCCGCGCTCGGCGAGGACCGGGGGGTGGATGCCGCGGACCAGGTCGCGCAGCTCCTGGAGGGCCCGGGTGAGGTTCTCCTGGGTCTCCGTCACCAGCTTCTTCGCGGCCTGCGGGTCCCGGTCGATGAGCGCCCCGACCGCGCCGAGGCGCATGCCCACGGCGACCAGCCGGGCCTGGGCGCCGTCGTGCAGGTCGCGTTCGATCCGGAGCAGTTCGGGGGCCTGGCCGCCGCCGGCGTCCGGCCGGAACGCGGTCACCGGGTGGACCCGGTGGGCGGGCCCGGCCCGTTCGGCGGGCCCGAGCAGCGCCCGCGTCCAGTGGCCGTGCAGGCGCAGCATCCGCTCCGCCGCGCCGAGCCCGGCGGCGGCCAGGGCGAGGCCGAGGAGGGCGGCGTCGGTGCCGTCCAGCGGGAGGAGGGCGTAGCCGGGGGTGGTGTGCAGGGCCGGCTGGGCCAGGCCGAGCAGGCCGTAGCCGACCAGGAAGGGCGGGACGGCGGCGGTCGCGCCGCCGATCAGCGGGTTCAGCAGCACCCACAGGTAGTCCCGCCAGGTCGCCGGGTCGGTCCACAGCCAGCCGATGGTGCGGGTGGTTCCCGCGAACCGGCGGGCCCCGTGCGGGCTGTGGCCGTGCGGGCCGTAGCCGCGCAGGAGCCGGCCGTACGGGGTGCGCTCCGGCTCGGGGCGCGGCAGGTACGGCGAGGGCACGGGCACGCCGGACCACTTCCCGGCCAGCCGCCGGGCGAGGCCGGCCGCCGCCCTGGTGAGCCCGGTCACCGCCGGGAACAGCGGGAAGAACCCGAGGCAGAACCAGAGCGCGAAGCCGACCAGGGTGGTGGCGAGCAGTCCGAGCGTGGCCGGGACCAGGGCGGCGAGCACGGTCAGCCGCCCGAGGGCCGTCGCGTGCCCCCGTGCCCGGGCCACGGCGGGCACGCCCGTCGGCCGCTCGGCCACTGGGGACTGCATGCTGCTCACGGCACCTCCAGTGGTCGGTCCGGTACCGTCGGCTCGACACCCGTCTACCGCGGTCACGCTCCGAACCTTCGTCATTCGACAGTAGGGCGCGCGGGCGGAGGGCAGAATCCACTCCGGCACCCCTTAGGGGTCGGGCCGGGCCGGACCCCTAGCGGCGCGGCGCCGATTGAGGGGTTCCCGGCGGAAGGTCAGGGGTTCTCCGCCACAGGACCGTCACACGGCGTCCGGTCCCCGGCTGTGTGCTGTGTGCTGTGTGCTGCCTGCTGGTTGCGCACCGGTTGCCGGGGCCGGCGGACCGGTGCACCGGCTGACCGGCGCCCGGCTGCCCGGCGCCGGCTCACCGGCGCACCGACGGCGAATTCCGAACGCCTTTTCCCATCCGATAACGGATCCGCCCGCCGACTTGTGCGCAGAATCGTTTCCGTGCGATTTTCATTCGGCAGCCGAAATCGAACGCCCGGCCCGGAAATCGGTGGGGGTAGCCCCACTGCGCCCGGGGCATAGCGGGGTGGCCGGGCAGGGCGGACGGACCGTAGGTTTTCAAGCCCCGGCCGACACCGGCCACGCAGACAGGCATTCGAAAGGACGGCACATGTCCGTGGTGATTGACGTACGGAACCTGCGCAAGACGTACGGTGACGTCGTGGCGGTCGACGACGTGTCCTTCGCCGTCGAGGAGGGCGAGATCTTCGGGATCCTCGGGCCCCGCGGCGCGGGCAAGACCACGATCGTGGAGTGCGTCGAAGGGCTGCGCGACCGGGACGGCGGCCGGATCGACGTGCTCGGCTGCGACCCCCGCCCGGCCCGGTCCGGGATCACCCGGCGGATCGACGCCCGGCTGCAGGACGGCCGGGCAGCCGACCGCCTCCGGGTCGCCGAGGCGCTGTCGCTCTACAGCTCCTTCTACCGCGACCCCGCCGACTGGCGGCGGCTCGTGGACGCGGTCGGGCTCACCGGCGGGCCCGGGGGTGACGGGCCGTCCGCCGGGCTGTCCGGCGAACCGGACGAGCAGCTCGCCGGCGTGCTGGCGCAGGTCGGCAACCCGCAGGTGGCGGTGTTCGACGAACTGACCACCGGGCTGGACCGGCAGTCCCGCGAGGACACCTGGGACCTGATCGAGGCCGTCCGCGCCAGCGGCGTCACCATCCTGCTGGTCACCGAGTTCTGGGAGGAGGCCGAGCGGCTGTGCGACCGGATCGCCCTGATGGACAAGGGCCGGCTCGCCGTCACGGACACCCCGGCCAGGCTGCTCGAACGCGTCCGGAGCGGGCAGCGGATCCAGTTCCGCCCCTCCGTGCCGTTCGACCACAACCTCCTGGCACAGCTGCCCGACGTCAGCGGCGTCAACCGTCAGGGCGACCACGTGGTGGTGACCGGCAACGACAACGCGCTGGGCGAGGTCACCTCCCTGCTGGCACACCACCGGGTCCTGGCCGGAAACCTGCGCGTCGACGAGGCCGCACTGGACGCGTTCCTCGCCCTGATCAGCAAGCGCGCCGCCACCTGACCGACCGTCCTATTCGGGATTCACGATCCGGGCCCGCCGATTCAGCTCCTGGGCGAAGTCCTCCCAGATCTGCGAGTTCTGACGGGAGAGCTGGATGATCAACTCGATGCAGTGCGAGGGCACGGACGCACAGATGTCCGTCATCTCCTTGGCGCCCAGCACGTTCTCCTTGAACATCCGCAGCAGCCGCCGGCCCAGCTCGCTCTGGCGCAGCGACGGATCGCGCATCAGCTTCTCGAGGGTGACGGTCGACGGGGGGCCGACGACGACCGGGGCCGGGGCCGGAACGGGCTCCCGCCGGGACTCCGCCGCGGCGCCGCCGGTGTTCCGCTGACAGGGGACGGGCCCCTCGCCGCGCTCCAGCCGCCGGCGCACGTCGAGCGCCGTCGCGGGCGAGACACCGGCCGACCTGGCCACCTGCCGCAGCGAGGCCTCGGGGTTCTCGCGGATCAGCTCCGCCACCCGCAGCCGCCCCGTCGCGCCGTTCAGCGGGCGGACCTTGCCGTCCCGCCCGACGCGGAAGTTCGACGGCGGCACGGCGTCGGACGAGCGGCGCAGCTCCGCGACGGCCCGGGCCCCCAGGCCGGTCGACTTGGCGACGGCCCGGTCCGACATGGTGGGGTGCGACTTGAGGATCCGCAGCGCGGCCGCGGTGCGGTCGGCCTGCGACAGCGGGAGACCGTGCTCGACGTTCGCCTCGACCGCCTTGAGGAACGCCTCCTCGCGGCTGCCGTCGAAGAACCTGACGTCGATCGCGTTCCGCCCCTTGAGGGAGGCGGCCATCAGACGGTGGATCCCGTCGATCACCCGCATCGTCCGCCGGTCGACCAGGATCGGCGGCAGCGGGCTCTCGACCGCCGCGAGCCGCAGGACGTGGACCTTGTCCTCGCCCTCCAGCCGGGGCGAGTCCCCGGGCAGGATCTCCAGGATCGGAACCGAGACGGTCTCCGGTTCGTCGTCCCAGCGATCGTCAATTCCGATCGGTATTACGCTGTGGGCTAGCAGGCCCATACTGCACCCCCATGACAACTCCGGCGAGTCATTTGCAGCAGTGGAGCAGAAATCTGGTCAATAGCCGTTCGGGCTGTTTTCGAATTAACGTGAATCACACGCTAGCAGCCCGGTCTGCACCCCGGAACCCGCCGCCGGGGGACTTAGGGGTCCCCCTCACCGGAGTAAGGGCCCCCGCCCCGGAGGGCGCTCAACCGGGCCGGCGCGCCGGTTGAACGACGGCAACGCGACGGAGCTCCGGCCGGTCGACCTCAGGTCGACCCCTGCCGGAGCTCCGTCGCGTTCGCACCCTCCGCCGCCTGGGCGGCCCGTCACGTCGCGTCGATAGGCTACGCCTCCTCGGCGGCCGGCTCCTCGGCCGGCGCCTGCGGCACCGCCGGGACGCTCAGGCCGGGAACGGTGAGGTCCGGAACCGTCTTCACCGACTCAAGAGCCGACTCGATCGCCTCGGCCAGCGAGGGCGAGACCTCGTCGTCGAAGTCGACCCTCGTGACCGCCACCTCCGCGTCGGTCGGAAGCGCGTCGGTCGAGAAGACCGCGCCGTCGAAACCCTCCTGCAGGACCGCCGACTCCTCGTCGGTGATCTCCCGACTGAGGACCAGGGAGAACTTGTGCCCCATGTACGTCACCTCTCAATGTCGCCGCGTAATTCGGAAAACAACCGGGATCATCGGGACAACGCAACAGGCAGCCACGTTCCCTCGCCCCAAAGAGATACCAGCCGGGCCGCCGCCCGGGCACCGTTCAACTGTCCCGTTCCCACAGTTGAGCGGACAACCGCGGGCCGCCGCATTCGCTATGTTCGGATTTCGATCCAACGATCCGGTGTGACTACCTTCTGGAGTGGCATGTCTCGGCCTTCGCCCGGAGATGAACTGTGGTGCCGACGTTTTCACCCTGCCGAAAACCCGGCCGCGCGACTGGTGTGCCTCCCGCACGCGGGCGGTTCGGCGTCCTTCTACCTTCCGGTCTCGGCGGCGCTGAGCCCCGATGTCGACGTCCTCGCCATCCAGTATCCCGGCCGGCAGGACCGTCGGATGGAGCAGCCCATCGACGACCTGGCGGTCCTCGTCGACCGCATCCACGAGGTGCTCCGGCGGCAGCCGGAGCTCCCCCTCACCTTCCTCGGCCACAGCATGGGGGCGGTCATCGGCTTCGAGCTGACCCGTCGTCTCGAGGCCGAGGGGCACGGCCCGGTGCGGCTGTTCGCCTCCGGGCGGCGCGCGCCCTCGACGTTCCGGCAGGAGAACACCTTCCGCAGTGACGACGCGATCCTCGCCGAGGTGCGCCGGCTGAGCGGCACCTCCTCGGCCCTGCTCGGGGACGACGAGATGATGCGGGCCGCGCTGCCCGCGCTCCGGGCCGACTACACGGCGGTCGAGGCGTACCGCTGTGCGCCCGGGGTCACCGTGGACGCCCCGATCACCGTGCTGACCGGCGACAGCGACCCCAAGACCACCCTCGACGAGGCGAAGGCCTGGGCCGACCACACGACGGAGCCCCTCGACCTCCGCGTGTTCGCCGGCGGGCACTTCTTCATCAGCGAGCGGAGCAAGGACGTCATGAAGGTCCTCGTCGAGCACTTCCAGCAGGAGCGGACCCGGATCGCCGGCTGACCGCTCCCTCCGGAACGGGGAGGCGCCGGCGCTGCCTCCCGGCCCCCGACGGCCCCGCAACGGCCCAGCGAACCTGGGCGGTTGCGGGGCCGTCGCCGTCGCGGGCGCGGACGGTGCGCCGGACCGGCACCGGGCGGCGGCGTCGAACGAGCTTGCGGATGATCGCGTTTCGCTCCGCAGTCAGGAGGGTGTCCCACTCGGCCATGAGTCCGACGAC
>NZ_JBEYVJ010000090.1:0-26718 GCF_040643935.1 Kitasatospora sp. NPDC047058
CCGTTCGCGTCGGTGGCCCCGCGGAGCACGAGGACTTCCTGTTGGGTGGAGCTGAGGGGATTCGAACCCCTGACCCCCTCGATGCGAACGAGGTGCGCTACCGGACTGCGCCACAGCCCCAACGAGAAGAAACTCTAGCACCTTTCGGAGGGGGGTTGTGACCACCCCCCGGGATGCGGTGCTGGTCGGGGGGTGGCCCGGGTCATTCGTTGGCCGCGCGCGGGCGGGCCTCGGGGGCGGACGGCTCGGCGTACTGGTCGAAGAGCGGCGTGGTGCGCGCCTCGGCGGGACGGCCCGCGGTCCACGTGCCGGGGGCCGACAGGTCGAGGCCGCGGGTGACCCGGGGGGCCACCGGCGCGGTGACGTAGGTCGGCAGCGGCACGGGCACGGGCTCCCAGGAGTCCGGGCCGGCCGCACCGCGCTCGCGCATGCCGTCGACCCACTCCTCGTGCTCGGTCGCCTCGGCCACCGCGGAGGCCGAGGCGGCGCCGGCCGGACCGGGGTCGGCCGCCGGGGCCGGGTCGGCGGCGAGCCGCAGGTGCGGCCGGCCGGGAACGGGCTCCTCGGGGGCGTCCGGCGCCGGCTGCTCGGCCCGGCGGGCCTCGGTGCGCCGCTGCTCGCGGTCGCGCAGCCGCTCGGCGGCCTGGGCGGCCCGGGCCCGGTCAAGCTTCACCTCGTACCGCTGACGCTCCAGCTTGCGCAGGTGGCCGATGTAGAGGGTGAGGAGGGCCGCCGGCACCGCCGGGACCCACAGGAAGGCCAGACCGGCCACCGCCGCGACGACCGCCCCCAGCGCGAACGCCAGGAAGAGCGCGCTGACCATCCGGCGCCGCCGGGCCAGCAGCAGCGCCCGGCGCTCGACCCCGGCCCGGCGCCCGGCGGAGCCGTCCGCCGGGTGCTCGGCCGGGCGGTCCGCCCGGTGGCCGGGTTCCCGCTCGACCGCGGGACCGCCCTCGGCGGCCTCCCCGTCCCCGGGCTCCTCGGATTCCCCGGGCTCCACGGATTCCCCGGCTTCCCCGGCGTCCGGGGACCCCCCGGCATCGCCGGCATCCCCGGTGCCGTCGTCGAGGCGCTCCCCGAGGACGACCGCGGGGTCGCCTGAGGCGGCCTCGTCCCGTCCGGGAGGGCCGTCGCTGTCCTGCTCGTCGTCACGCGGTTCGTCGCCCAGGGCCCGGGATGCCCGCCGCTCCAGCGCCGAACGCCCGGCCAGCAGGCGGATGGCGGTGCTGAAGCGTTCCGTCGGACGCGCCTCGTTGAGCTCGTCCTGCCTGCGGAGCCACATCGGCACGAGATAGGCGGCCCAGGCCCCTACGATGACGGCGTAGATAAGGCCGCTACTGCTCACGTTTCACACCGTACGGGCGACGGGGAAGGCCTGGCAGCAATTTGGCACGGCGTGTCGTGTGATCAAGCTGATTCTCCGACTATTTTGCCGGCATTTGTGCCCGTCCGTCGCCGCGCCGATGCCATATCGATATTTCGTTCGAACATGTATTCAATTACCCCGGCCGCGCCCGGAACTGAGCGCCCGCCACCGCTCCAGCATCCCCTCCGGGACCTCCTCGGCGGTGAGCGCGTACACCAGGTGGTCCCGCCAGTCGCCGTCGATGTGCAGATAGCGCGGCCGCATTCCCTCCGAACGGAACCCGAGCTTTTCCACCACCCGCCGGCTCGGCCCGTTCTCCGGGCGGATGCACACCTCGATCCGGTGCAGCCCGAGCGTCCGGAAACAGTGGTCCACCGAAAGCGCCACCGCGGTCGGCATGATGCCGCGGCCGGCCACCGCCTCGTCGACCCAGTACCCGACGTTCGCCGAGCACATCGACCCCCAGGTGATCCCGCCGACGGTCAGCTGGCCGGCCAACTGGCCCTTGTAGAGCACGACGAAGGGCAGCATCCGCCCGGCCGAGGCCTCGCCGCGCAGGAAGCGGACCATCTGCCGGTAGGTCGGGCGCTGGCCCATGCCCTGGCCGGCCGGGCCGGGCGGCACGGTGGCCTCCCAGCGGCGCAGCCAGTCCCGGTTGCGCTGGCTGACCTCCTGCCAGTCGCGCTGGTCACGGCCCCGGATCGGGCGCAGCGTGACGTCCCCCTCGTGGAGTTCTACCGGCCAGCCGGCGTTCAGTGCGTTCTCCCGGGGTCAGCCGCGTCGGGCCGGGGGTGGTCCCCGCCGCCGAGCTGGTCGACGGCATGGGCGAGCAGCGGCTCCAGGACGGCCAGGCCGTCCTTGACGCCTCCGGTCGATCCCGGCAGGTTGACGATCAGGGTACGTCCGGCCAGCCCGGCCAGCCCCCGGGAGAGCGCGGAGGTCGGGACCTTCTCGCGGCCGTACGCCCTGACGGCCTCGGCGATGCCCGGGATCTGCCGGTCGATGACCCGCGCGGTCATCTCGGGGGTGAGGTCCATCGGGGAGATGCCGGTGCCGCCGGTGGTGAGCACCACGTCGTAACCCGCCGCGACGGCCTCCCGCAGGGCCGCCTCGACCGGTTCGCCGTCGGGGACGACCCGGGGGCCGTCGGCGGTGAAGCCCATCGCCCGCAGGCCGGCGACCAGCAGCGGGCCGCCCCTGTCCTCGTAGACGCCGGCCGAGGCGCGGTTGGACACGGTGACGGCCAGCGCCCTCATGCGCCCACCTCGCTGCGCTCGGCAGGCGCTTCGCGCAACCCGCACCTTCCGATGATGAGCCCGCTCACTGCGCGGCCTCCGGCGCGAACCAGTCGCCGCTCTTGCCGCCGGTCTTGCTGAGCACCCGGACGGCCTCGATGGTGGCGCCCTTGTCGACCGCCTTGACCATGTCGATCACGGTGAGCCCGGCCACCGCGACGGCGGTGAGCGCCTCCATCTCGACGCCGGTGCGGTCGGCGGTCTTCACGGTCGCGGTGATCTCGACGGCGTCGTCGGCGACCGCGAGGTCGACCTTGACCCCGGAGACCGCGATCGGGTGGCAGAGCGGGATCAGGTCCGGCGTCTTCTTGGCGCCCATGATCCCGGCGATCCGGGCGACGGCGAGGGCGTCGCCCTTGGGCACACCCTCGCCGCGCAGCAGCTCGACCACCCGCGGCGAGACCCGGACCCGGCCGGCCGCGACGGCGGTGCGCGCGGTGGTGGCCTTCTCGGAGACGTCGACCATCCGGGCCGCGCCCTGGTCGTCGACGTGGGTGAGGCGGTCGCCGGGTGGTGAGGTGGTCACGGGGTGCTCCAGGGGCGCGCAGGTCGAATACCGCGCTACCGTACCCCCCGTCCCGGCCGTGGCGTGGGACGGGCCGCGTCCGCGAGACGGCCCGCCGCACGAGCGGGCCGGCGGCTGTGCCGGCCGGTCAGCCGCCGAGCAGGACGACGTCCACCTCGCTGCCGGCGGGCAGCTCGGTGACGTCCTCGGGGACGGTGATCAGGCAGTCCGCCCGGGCCAGCGCGCCGACCAGGTGGGACCCGGCGCCGCCGACCGGCTCGACGACGCCGGCCGCCGCGTCGTAGCGGCCGCGCAGGAACTGCCGCCGTCCGGCGGGCGAGTGCAGCGCCGCCGGGCAGAGCGCCCGGACCACCGGGCGGTGGACGTCGGGGGCGCCGAGCATGGTGCGGATCACCGGGCGGACGAACAGCTCGAAGGAGATGTAGGCGCTGACCGGGTTGCCCGGCAGGGCCAGCAGCGGCACGCCGGCGCCGCCGGGCCCGGCCACCCCGGCGCCGATCCGGCCGAAGCCCTGCGGCTTGCCGGGCTGCATCCGCAGCCGGCGGAAGTCCACCCCGCCGTAGGACTCGAAGACCTCCTTGACCACGTCGTACGCGCCGACGCTGACACCGCCGCTGGTGACGATCAGGTCGGCCCGGCCGAGCTGGTCCTCCAGGACGGCGCGCAGCCGCGCCGCGTCGTCGGGCACGCCGCCGACCCGGTAGGCGATGGCGCCGGCGTCCCGGGCCGCGGCGGTGAGGGTGAAGCTGTTGGAGTCGGCGATCTGGCCGGGGCCGACCGGCTCGCCGGGCTGGACCAGCTCGCTGCCGGTGGAGAGGACCACCACCCGCGGGCGCGGGCGGACCTTGACGGTGGCGCGGCCGATCGCGGCGAGCAGGCCGAGCTGGGCGGGTCCGAGCCGGGTGCCGGCCTCCAGGACCCGCGAGCCGGCCGCGACGTCGCTGCCGCGGCGGCGGATGTGGGCGCCCTCGGAGACCGGGCGCAGGACCCGGACCTCCTCGTCCTCGACGGGGGCGGCCATCGCGTCGGCGGCCTGTCCGCTGCCGCTGCCGCCGTCGGTCCACTCGACCGGGGCGACGGCCCGGGCGCCGGGCGGGACGGGCGCGCCGGTCATGATCCGGGCCGCCTGGCCGGGACCGACCTTCGGCAGGTCGCCGGCGCCGGCCGCGATGTCACCGACCACGGACAGCACCGAGGGGTACTCGGCGGTGGCGCCCGCGGTGTCGGCGGTGCGAAGGGCGTAGCCGTCCATCGAGCTGTTGTCGAAGGGCGGCAGGTCGCCGTCGGCGAGCACGTCCTCGTCCAGCGCGCAGCCCTGGGCGTCCAGCAGCCGGAGCTCGATCGCGGGCAGCGGGCCGACGGCGGCCAGGACGTCGGCGAGGTGCTCGTCGACGCTCCAGAAGCGCGGGCGGGCGGCCGGTGCCGGGTCCGCGGATCCCCCGCAGCAGGCGGCGGGGGTGGTGCTGCTCTCCGTGGACCCGGTCATCGGCGCTCTCGCTCTCGGTCGGTGTGTCAGTCCTGCAGCTCGGAGGCGACGAACTCCCGGAGCCAGGAGCGGAACTCCGGGCCCAGGTCCTCGCGCTCGGAGGCCAGTCGGACGATAGCGCGCAGGTAGTCCGCGCGGTCACCGGTGTCGTACCGGCGGCCCTTGAAGAGGACGCCGTGCACCTGGCCGCCGGACTCGACGTCGCGGGTGGTCAGCTCGCGCAGGGCGTCGGTGAGCTGGATCTCGCCGCCGCGGCCGGGCGGGGTCTCGCGCAGCACGTCGAAGACCGAGGGGTCGAGGACGTAGCGGCCGATGACGGCGTAGTTCGACGGGGCGTCGCCGGTGTCGGGCTTCTCGACCAGGTCGGTGACCTGGAAGACGTCCTCGCCGAAGCCGTTGGCCTTGACGGCCGCGCAGCCGTACAGGTGGATCTGGGAGGGGTCGACCTCCATCAGCGCGACGACCGAGCCGCCGAGCTCCTGCTGGACCTCGATCATGCGGGAGAGCAGCGGGTCGCGCGGGTCGATCAGGTCGTCACCGAGCAGGACGGCGAAGGGCTGGCCGGCGACGTGCTGCTCGGCGACCGAGACGGCGTGGCCGAGGCCCTTCGGGTCGCCCTGGCGGACGTAGTGCATGTTGGCCAGCTCGACGGACTCGCGGACCCGGCGGAGGCGGTCCTGGTCGCCCTTGCGGGCGAGCAGCTCCTCCAGCTCGTAGGCACGGTCGAAGTGGTCCTCGAGGGCGCGCTTGTTACGGCCGGTGACCATCAGTATGTCGGACAGCCCGGCGGCGGCCGCCTCTTCGACGACGTACTGGATCGCCGGCTTGTCGACGACGGGCAGCATCTCCTTCGGAGTGGCCTTGGTGGCCGGAAGGAAGCGCGTGCCCAGTCCGGCCGCGGGTACCACGGCCTTGGTTACCGGAATTCGGGAGCTGGTCGTCGTCATGCGTTTTACCTTACTAAGGCATGTTTTCGCCTGGCCGAGCGCGGTTGAGCGGCTATGACAGCACGTCTCGGGGCCCGGCCACGATGGCAGGCAGAGGTGAAGTGACGGGTGAGGTGAGGGGGGCCTCTCCGGCACAGGCCGACAGACTACCCGCCTTTTCCGAACGGTCACGCTCGGCTTCGGGACCGGTGTCCGACGCCGGGGAGGCCGTTCCCCGCCAGCAGTCGCCCCCGGCCCCGCGGGCCCGGCCGAGGGCCCCGTCGGCGGCCCGGAGCAGCACGGCGGCGTGCGTGCCGTCCTCCGGCAGCACCGCGACGCCGACGGCGGCGGTCAGCCCGTTGCCGTGCGGGCGGCGGCCCTCGCGCGGGCCGGAGGACCAGTCCAGCAGCAGGTGGCGGCGGACCGACCAGACCAGCCGCTCGGCGACCTGCGCGGCGCCCTCGGCCCCGGTGTCCGGCAGCACGGCCATGAAGTCCTCGCCGCTGTACCGGCCGAAGGTGTCGGAGCGGCGGATCTCCATCCCGAGCCGCTGGGCGAGGTCGCGCAGCACGGCGCTGGCCCGGGCCCGGCCGTGCTCGGCGACCACCGCCTCGAAGCCGGCGATCTCCAGCAGCAGCACGGCCAGCGGGCGCCCGTCCTGGTGCTCGGCCTGCTCGGCCCGGCGGGCGCGCTCGATCTCCCGGTCCAGGGTGAGCTGCAGGTGCCGGTAGTTCCAGACGCCGGTGAGCGGGTCGCAGGAGGCCGTGCGTTCCAGCTCGGCGCAGCGGGCCTCCAGTCCGGCGACCTGCTCGCGCAGCCGGCCCTCGCGGGCGGCGGCGCTCCGGTCGGCGCGGCGCAGTCGCACCCCCAGCGCGGTGGCGCCGGCCAGTGCGGGGACGCTCAGCCCGGCCAGGGCCTGGACCAACAGCGGAGTGGACATCGGGCCGCCTTCCGCGTGTCAGGCTCTGAGCGTCACCGGCACAGAGCTGTGGAGGATCGAGCCGTGGAGCATCCCGTGCACAACGAGAAGAGCGCGCTGAGGACACGGCTGCTGTCGGAACGGCGGGCACTGCCGCCGCAGGCCCGGGAGGAGGCCGCGCTGGCGCTGGCGGGGCACGCCGGGGAGCTGGCCGCGCCGGGGGCCACGGTGGCCGCGTACGTGTCGGTCGGTGCCGAGCCGGGGACCAGGCCGCTGCTGGACGCGCTGCTGGCGCGCGGGGTGCGGGTGCTGCTGCCGGTGCTGCTGCCCGACAACGATCTGGACTGGGCCGGGTACGCGGGCCCGGCGGCGCTGGCCCCGGCCGGGCGCGGGCTGCTGGAGCCGGCCGGCGAGCGGCTCGGGCCGGAGGCGGTGACCGGGGCGGACCTGGTGCTGCTGCCGGGGCTGGCGGTGGACCGGCGGGGCCTGCGGCTTGGCCGGGGCGGCGGCTCGTACGACCGGGTGCTGGCCCGGCTGGGGCGGGCGGGCGTGCGCCCCCTGCTGGCCGTGCTGCTGTACGAGCACGAGCTGCTGGCGAGCGTGCCGGCCGAGCCGCACGACCTGCCGGTGGACGTGGCGCTCACCCCGTCGGGGCTGCACCGGCTGGGATAGTCCGGCCCCGGACGGCGGCGGCCCGCCCCCGGTGACGGGGGCGGGCCGCGGGCTCGGCCGGACGGCGGGTCAGCCGGGGGTGAGCACCAGCTTGTGCTTGGCCGACTTCTCGACCGCGTCCGGCGAGAAGGCCCAGGTCAGCAGGTCCCCCTTGAGCCACAGGTCGGTCTGGTCGTTGTAGTTGGCGTGGAAGGCGTGGCCGGAGGCGCCGCCGACGTTGACCCAGCGCGAGGCGTCGAGGTCGCTCAGGTCGACCACCATCCGCATGGACGGGATCCAGTCGACCTCGTAGCCGGCCGCCGCGTTCCAGCCCGCCGCGTCAACCGCCGCCGAGCCGCCGGAGAGGCGGTACGGACCGCGGTTGAGCAGCCGGTGGACGGCGCCGGAGGCGATCGAGGAGTCGTCGGTGCCCATGGTCTGCTCGCGCAGGGTCAGCTTGTGCAGCCGGCCCCAGCTCCAGGTGGAGACGTCCTTGCCGAGCAGCGCGGTGAGGTCCTGGCGGGCGTTCTTCATGGCCTCGGCGAGCAGGTTGTCGAGGCCCTTCTGCTCCTTGTGGTCCGAGTCGATGTACGTCCACCAGCTGCTGTCGGGCTTCTGCAGCTGCTGGCGCACCACCTCGGTCCAGCGGTCGCCGCCGTCCGGCTGGGCCTTGCCCGGGTCCCGGGTGCCGCACTCGGTGACGATCTGGGTGCTGCTGTCCGGCTTGGTCGGGTCGGTCTGCCGGCGGACCAGCAGGCAGTTGTCCTTGGCCCGCAGGTCGGCCGGGAACTTCTGGCCGAACGAGAGGCTGAGCAGCTGGCGCCAGACGCCGTTGTAGTAGGCGGCGGCGGCCGAGTCGGCGTCCTGGTGGTAGTTGTTCCAGTCCTTCAGGAGGTCCTGCGCCTCGCGCACGTAGGGGTCGTCGATCTGGACCTTGAGCAGCAGCGGCACCAGCGTCTTGGCGAGGATGCTGGTGTTGTCGAGCTGCATCTCCTTCATGTCGTCCGGCGAGATCCGGCCGTTGTTCTTGAGCTTGAGCTCGATCTGGTCGGTGATCTCCTTGGCCCGGGTGCCGTACTCCCAGTCCCTGGTCAGCAGGTACTTGTACGACGGGTCGACCACGGCCTGGTTGGCGGTGACGATGTAGCCGCTCGGCGGGTTGAGGCTCCACGGCAGGGCGGTGAAGGGGACGGCGTCCTTCTTCCACTGGTAGGCGGAGTCCCAGCCGGGGGCCGGGTAGGTGCCGTCGCCCTTGCCGCGCTGCGGGATGACGCCGGGGGCCTGGTAGCCGATGTTCTTCGCGTCGGCGTAGATCAGGTTCTGCGCCGGGACGGCGAAGTCCTTGGCGGCGTTCCGGAAGTCCTCCCAGCCCTTCGCCCGGTCCAGCTCGAAGACGGCGTCCATGGTCTTGCCGGGGCTGAGCGCCGTCCACTGCAGGGCGACGCCGTAGCCGCCGGTGCCGCGGTCGGGGGCGGAGGTGCCGTTGGGCGCGTACTTGCCGACGTTCTGCTGCTCGGTGCTCTGGTCGGAGATCAGCGGGGCGCCGGTCTGGGTGGTCCGGACGGTGATGGTGCGGTCCTCGCCGCCGGCCACCTTGATGGTCTCCTTGCGGAGCTCGAACTTCACGTCCTTGCCGTCGACCTGGTAGGTCTCCGGGCCGGTCACCTTCTCCAGGAAGAGGTCGGTGACGTCGGCGCCGAGGTTGGTGAAGCCCCAGGCGACGTCCTTGTTGTGGCCGATCACCACGCCCGGCATGCCGGCGAAGGTGAAGCCCGAGACGTCGTACTGGCAGGCGGCGGAGGTGGTGCGGCAGTGCAGGCCCATCTGGTACCAGACCGAGGGCAGGCCGGGGCCGAGGTGCGGGTCGTTGGCCAGCAGCGGCTTGCCGGTGGTGGTGTGCGTGCCGGCCACCACCCAGGAGTTGGAACCGATGCCCTGGCCCTGGCGCCCGAGCAGCTGCGGCATCGCGTCGATCCGGTCGGTGACGTCCTTGAGCATCGCCTTGGTGGCGGCCGCGCCCTGGGTGGTGGTGCCGGGGGCGCCCGCGGCGGGCTGGCCGGAGCCGTCGGCCTGGCGGTAGGTGTCGCCGCTCACGGTGCCGGTCTTCACGATCGTGCCGTTGGCCGCGTACGGGTACTCCGGGTACAGCTCGGCGATCTTCTCCGGGCTGAAGTCCTGGGCGAGCAGCGAGCGGTCGATCTCCTCCTGGAGGTTCCCGGAGAGGTTCCAGGCCATCGCCTTCAGCCAGGCCACCGAGTCGACGGGCGTCCACTGCTCGGGCTTGTAGTCGCCGTTGACGACGCCGAGCAGCGCGTACTCCAGCGAGGCGCGCTCACCGCCGGGGTGCTCGCCGAGCCAGGCGTTGACGCCGTCCGCGTAGGCCTGGAGGTACTTCTTGGTCTCCGGCGCGAGCTGGGTGTCGAACTCCTTCTGCGCGACCTGGCGCCAGCCCATGGTGCGGATGAAGGAGTCGGTCTCGACCTGGCTGTCGCCGAACATCTCGGAGAGCCGGCCGGCGGTGATGTGCCGGCGGACGTCCATCTCCCAGAAGCGGTCCTGGGCCTGGACGTAGCCCTGGGCCCGGAACAGGTCCTCGGGGGTGTCGGCGTAGAGCTGCGGGATGCCGTTGGCGTCCCGCTTGACGTCGACCGGCGCGCTCAGGCCCGCCACCTTGACGCTGCCGTCGACCTCCGGGAAGGACGCGCGGACCGCGGTGACCCCGCGGTAGCCGCCGTAGCCGACGCCGGCCACCAGCAGCACGACCAGCACGATCACGATCAGACGGGCGCGCCGGAACTTCTTCGAGCGGGGCATCTGGGTCCTTGCGGTCCTCGACTGGGGGGCGGGCGGGCATGTCCAGGGCACTCGGCCGTGACAGGGCACCACATTAGGCCGACTCGGCTCGCGGGCGTGCACGGGGGACGCTCACGGTGGGATCGGAGGAGGTCAGGGAAGCACTGGAGAAGCAGAGGTGGGGGGCCGTGTGACGGAGGAAACTAAAGATATGGCAAAATGTTAGACTGAGTAACGATCCGCAAGGGGAGCAATCGGCGTGCCCTGCCGTCCGCCTCCCTTCCGGTCGACTCCCGGCCTCACCGCCGCCAGACACCCCGCCCGCCCCCAGCCTGCCCGAGGTGCCCCTGCGTGAATGTCGACCACCTGAACCAGCTGCTCCTCGAGTTCTCCGTGATCCTGCTGGTCGCGGTGGTCGCCGTGCGGATCTCGACCCGGTCGGGGCTGCCCAGCCTGCTGATCTACCTCGGCATCGGTGTGGCGCTCGGCCAGAACGGCATCGGCGTCACCTTCAACAACGCCGAGCTGACCCAGGTGCTCGGCTACGCGGCCCTGGTGGTGATCCTGGCCGAGGGCGGCCTCAAGACCAGCTGGCGCGAGGTCAGACCGGCGATGCCGGCCGCCACCGTGCTCGCCACCCTCGGCGTCGGGATCAGCGTCTTCGTCACCGCGGCCGGCGCGCACTGGCTGGTCGGGCTGGACTGGCGCACCTCGCTGCTGCTCGGCGCGATCGTCTCCTCGACCGACGCCGCGGCCGTCTTCTCCGTCCTGCGGATGGTGCCGCTGCCGCACCGGCTGACCGGCCTACTGGAGGCCGAGTCCGGCTTCAACGACGCGCCCGTGGTCATCCTGGTCGTCGCCTTCGCCACCGCCGGCGAGCTGGACTCCTGGTACGTCCTGGTCGGCACGATCGCCGCCGAGCTGGCGATCGGCGCCGCGGTCGGTTTCGCGGTCGGCAAGCTGGGCGCGTTCGGGATCAAGCACGTCGCCCTGCCGTCCTCCGGCCTCTACCCGATCGCCGTCATGGCGCTCACCGTGCTCGCCTACGCGGGCGGCGCACTGCTGCACGGCTCCGGCTTCCTCGCCGTCTACATCAGTGCCGTCATCCTCGGCAACGCCAAGCTGCCGCACGGCCCCGCCGTCCGCGGCTTCGCCGACGGCCTGGCCTGGATCGGGCAGATCGGGATGTTCGTCCTGCTCGGTCTGCTCTGCACCCCCGAGACGATGGGCTCCTCCGTGGTGCCCGCGCTGGTGATCGGCGCCGTCCTGGTGTTCGTGGCCCGGCCGCTCTCGGTGGTGCTGACCCTGACGCCGTTCAAGCTGCCCGGCCGCGAGCAGGCCCTGCTGAGCTGGGCCGGGCTGCGCGGGGCGGTGCCCATCGTGCTCGCCACCATCCCGATGGTGTCCGGCGCGCCGATGGCCCAGGACGTCTTCAACATCGTCTTCATCCTGGTCGTCGTCTTCACCCTGCTCCAGGGCCCGACTCTGCCGCTGGTCGCCCGCTGGCTGCGGATCGGCGAGGGGTCGATGGGCCAGGACCTCGGCATCGAGTCCGCCCCGCTGGAGAAGCTGCACGGACACCTGCTGTCGGTGGCGCTGTCGCCGACGTCGAGGATGTCGGGCGTGGAGATCGGCGAGCTGCGGCTGCCGGCCGGCGCGGCGGTCACCCTGGTGGTCCGCGAGGGGAGCAGCTTCGTGCCCGACAAGGCGACGGTACTGCGCGGCGGCGACGAGCTGCTGGTGGTCACCACGGACGAGGTGAGCGAGGCCGCGGAACGCCGGCTGCGGGCCGTGGACAAGGGCGGCAAGCTCGCCGGCTGGCTGCACGGGCGGGGCACCTGAGGGCGGCAGGGCCGACAGCCCGAAGGCTTCGCGCGGCGTTCACCTTGACTTGGCAGGACAGGTTTGGACTGGTCCTGTATTGTCGAGGTCGGCGCGACATCTACGCGCGTAACGTATAATGGTTGCTACACCCCCAGCATCTGCCTGACGCAGAGTTGGCGCGACCGCTCGGCGGCCGCGGCCCGGCCTCGGCACCCAAGCCGACCCGGCCCGGTATCTACCCCGGTCGACGCGCGAGAGGACGACTCTCGGCGCCGTCGGGGCCACCCCATGCCCCTTCCGCGCTACCAGGCAGCAGGAAGGACCGACCGTGACGGCCCGCCGAACGGTCGAGAACGACGGCGTCCCCGCGGACGCCACCACGGACACCGCACCGCCCGCCCGCATCGGGTACGGCGCGCTGCTGCGCACCCCGGGCGCCTGGACGTTCCTGGCCCCCGCGTTCGCCGCGCGGCTGCCCTACGCGATGCTGAGTCTGGGCATCGTGCTGCTGGTCCTCGACACCCACGGCTCGTACGGCACGGCCGGCACCGTCGCGGCCGTCTCGGCCGTGGCCCAGGCCCTGGTCGGCCCGCAGACGGGCCGGCTGGCCGACCGGTACGGGCAGGCCGCCGTCCTGGTGCCCACCGTGGCCGTGCACGCGGTCTCGGTCGGCGCGCTGATCGCGCTGGCGCTGGGGCACGCCCCGGTCTGGGCCCTGCTGCTGGCCGCCGCGCCGGCCGGCGCCAGCGTGCCGCAGATCGGCGCGATGGTGCGCGCCCGCTGGGTCGCCAAGCTCTCCGCCGAGGGCGCACCGCCCGCCAAGCTGAACACCGCGTTCGCCTTCGAGTCGGTGACCGACGAGTTCACCTTCGTGATCGGCCCGGTGCTGGCCGGTGCCATCGCCACCTCGGTCAACCCCGCCACCGGGCTGGTCGCCGAGGCCGCGCTGACCGTCGTCGGCGGTCTGGCCTTCGCCACCCAGCGCCGCACCTCCCCGGCCCGGCACCCGCGGCAGCCGGGCGCCGCCCGGGTCTCCGCGCTCTCCTCGCCGGGCGTCCGGCTGCTGGCCGGCGCCTTCCTCGGCGTCGGCAGCGTCTTCGGCGCGATGCAGGTCTCGGTGACCGCCTTCACCGAGTCGGTCGGCCAGCCGGGCGCCAACGGCACGGTGTACGGGATCTTCGCCGGCGGCTCGATGCTGGCCGGCGTGCTGTACGGCATGGTCGCCTGGCGCCGGGCCGCCCGGCAGCGGATGCTGGCCAGCTACGCGCTGCTGGTGCTGGGCTGCTCGACGCTCTGGGCGATGCCCGACCTGGTCGCACTCTCCGTCGCCGGCCTGGTCTGCGGCCTGGCCATCGCGCCCACGCTGATCACCGGGTACACCCTGGTCGAGACGCTGGTCGCGGACGGTGCCAAGACCGAGGCCTTCACCTGGCTGACCGGCGCCATCGGCCTCGGCCTGGCGGCCGGGTCCACCGTGGCCGGGCGGCTGATCGACGGCCACGGGCCGTCGGCCGGGTTCCTGGTGCCGGTGGCAGGGGCCGGGCTGGGCCTGGTCGCGCTGGTCGCGCTGCGGCACCTGCTGGTCGCGCCGACCGCGGTGAGCAGCGTGGTCGCGGGCACCGGCGAGCGGGCCGTGGCACGGCAGCTGGTGGGGGCGGCGAAGGGCTGAGCACGGGTCGCGGGGGCTGCTGTGGGGCTGCTGCGGGGCGGTTGCCGGGCGGCGGCGAGGCGGTCGGGGGGCGGCCGGCGGGCGGCCGTCCCCGGCTCATCTCACATTCGAGTCGCTGGACTGATCCAGCGGAATGCCGCATCATTGACCATCGTTAGCACTCATCAGGCGAGAGTGCCAGGAGGAAGACAAGTGCCCACGTACCAGTACCAGTGCACCGAGTGCGGCAACGGCCTGGAGGCGGTGCAGAAGTTCACCGACGAGGCGCTGACCACGTGCCCCGACTGCCAGGGACGGCTCCGCAAGGTCTTCTCGGCCGTGGGTGTGGTCTTCAAGGGTTCCGGCTTCTACCGGACCGACAGCCGCTCGTCCTCCAGCAGCTCGGTGGGCGCGGGTTCGTCCTCGTCGTCCTCGACCTCGTCGGCTTCCTCGGCCCCGTCCTCGGGCGGCTCCGCTCCGGCGGCGAGCCCGGCTCCGGCGGCCGCGGCGAAGCCGGCCGGCTGACCCCAGGTTTTTCGCAAGGCCCGTTGGCCCCGCTTCCGGCGGGGCCGGCGGGCCTTGCGCCGTTCCCGGGTCAACCCGGTGCCCCGGATTCCTTCCTGCGGGTGACGGAGGTTTTCCACAGGGCCGGGTTGTCCACAGGCTGGGGGAAAGGCGTTCCCCCGCGAACGCCGACCGCCCAGAGTGTGCGTCACGAGAAGCCGGCCCGCCGCGGGCCGGCGCCCTGCGACCACCGGTGGTGCCCCCATGACGACGACCGCGGGCCTCCCCCGCCCGTTCCCCCTGCCGCTGCCCGCACCGGCCGTCCCGCCGCGGCGCGAGGTGCCGCCGTTCCCGCCGATCCGACGCGGGGGCGGGCGCGGCCACCGGCTCCGGCAGGCCCTCCGGCACCGGCCCGGCGTGCCGGCCGTGCTGCTGCTCGCGGTGGCCGCCGCGCTGGCTTTCGGGCCCGCGCGGGCGGGGCTGCCGCCGCCCGCGACCGCACCGGTCCACCGAACGGGTTGTCCGTCGGAGTCCGGCGAAGATCACCCGTGACCGTTCGGCGGCCTCGTCGTTCACGCGGCATGAAGGGCTTCAAGGAATTCCTGCTGCGCGGGAACGTCGTCGATCTCGCCGTCGCCGTGGTCATCGGTGCGGCGTTCACCAACATCGTCAACGCCTTCGTCAAGGGCGTGATCAACCCGCTCGTCGGTGCGTTCGGGCCCAAGGACCTGGACTCCTACACGTCCTGCATCAAGGGCCCGTGCGAAATGAGCGCGAGCGGCGAGGTCACGTCCGGCATCCTGATCCTCTGGGGATCGGTGCTGAGCGCGGCGCTGCAGTTCCTGATCACCGCGGCCGTCGTCTACTTCTGCGTGGTGCTGCCGATGATCAGGTTCACCGCCAAGCGGAAGACCCTCGCCGAGGAGCAGGCGGAGGCCGAGGCCAAGGAGGTCGTCCTGCTCACCGAGATCCGCGACGCGCTGGTCACGCAGCAGCGCTGAGCACCCCCGCGGCGGGCCGGGCGCCCGCCGCGCTCAGCCGCCGTGGTGCGGCGGGCGCTGGCTCAGGTACCAGTCCAGCCCCCGCCCGCCGCCACCGCCGCCGCCCGGGCGCTCGCCCCAGCCGGTGTCGGTGTCGTCCCGGGACTGCTGGTCCAGCGGGTCGCGGAAGACCAGCCGGGCCGCGGTCCTGGCGGCCGCAGGCGCTGCGGGGGCACCGGGCGCCGGGGCACCCGCCTCCGGCCCGGCCGCGGTCTCGTCGGCGGTCACGTCCGCGGTCACGTCGGCGGTCACGGTCTCGTCCGCGGTCACGTCGGCCCGCCCGGGGTTCTGCCCGGTCACCGGGCCGTCTCCGTCTCGCACATCGTCCACTCCTCCAGCCTAGGGCCGTCTTCACACTCCGCGGCCGCCGGGCGACCCGCTCCCGCACACACGCCGGCCCCGGGCGCGGAGTGGTCCGCGCCCGGGGCCCGGGGCAGTGGTCGGCGGCAGCAGCGTCAGGCGGCCTCGAAGCCCGCATGGTCGGCGATCTTCTTCAGCTCGGCCAGCGCGTGCTTCTCGATCTGGCGGATCCGCTCGCGGGTGAGCCCGTGCTGCTTGCCGACCTCGGTCAGGGTGCGCTCGCGGCCGTCCTCCATCCCGTACCGCGACCGGATGATCGACGCCGTGCGGTCGTCCAGGCGCCCGATCAGGTCGTCCAGCTCCTCGCGGCGGAGCATGACCATCACGGCGTCCTCGGGGGACGTCGCCCCGGTGTCCTCGACGAGGTCGCCGAACTGGGTCTCGCCCTCGTCGTCGACGGACATGTTGAGGCTGACCGGGTCGCGCGCCCAGTCGAGCACGTCCTTGATCCGGGCCTCGGTGGTGTCCAGCTCGGCCGCGATCTCGGCCGGCTCGGCCTCGCGGCCCAGTTCCTTGGACTTCTCGCGCTGCACCCGCCGGATCCGGCCGAGCTCCTCGACCAGGTGGACGGGCAGCCGGATGGTCCGCGACTGGTCGGCGATGGACCGGGTGATCGCCTGCCGGATCCACCACGTCGCGTAGGTGGAGAACTTGAAGCCCTTCGCGTAGTCGAACTTCTCGACCGCCCGGACCAGGCCTGCGTTGCCCTCCTGGATGAGGTCGAGGAGCGGCAGGCCGCTGCGCGGGTAGCGCCGGGCGACCGCGACCACGAGACGGAGGTTGGACCGGATGAAGACGTCCTTGGCGCGTTCCGCGTCCTCGGCTATCGCCTCGAGCTCCTCGCGCTTGACGCCCTCGGGCAGCTCTCCTTCGTCCATCAGGTGCTGGGCGTACACGCCGGCCTCGATCCGCAGCGAGAGCTCGACCTCCTCGGCGGCATCGAGCAGGGGCGTCCTGGCGATCTCGTCGAGGTACATACCGACCAGGTCACGGTCGGCCTCAAGGTTGGTCGGGCGGGCCGCGCGAGTCCGGTCGGCCCTGTCGCGAACGACGGCACGGGTGGCCATGCTTGCTCCCTTTGCTGGTGTTGCCGAGGTCTGCCTGCCTGCCCTGAGAGGGCAAGAAGTGCGGGCCCCGCGGGGCTCACACGTAACGATCCAACGAACAGATTCCGGACAACATTCCCAAGTCGCTCAGATTCTTCCAGCGATGCAGTATCCTGCCGGTTTTCACCCCGGTCATGGACGGAGGGTGACCGCGCCGATGCACCGGGTGCCAGGTGGACGACCGGTTCGGACCGGGCGCCGGTTCTTCGCAGACCCCGCACTTCGTGAAACCCCCGGACCGCCGCCGACGTTCCCGGGGCGCGCCGCGCCCACACTCCGGCGCGCGCAGGTCCTCCCCACAAAAGATGCCAAATCGCTATCGGCCCGGCGCCCGATCCGCACACCACACTGGGAAGGTGTCAGCCATGCACCTGACCAACCGCACGGCGCGCATCACCCCGCGTAGTCGCCATCTGCTCCGGCACACGGCGCTCGCGATCGCCTGCGCCGCGCTGTTCGCCGCCCTGGCGGCCCTGGTGCAGACCGGCTGGCACCCGCTCGACCGGCTCGACCACGCCTGGACCGACGGCCTGCACCGCTACGCGCGCGACCACACCGCGTGGACCGCCGCGATGCAGACGCTCTCCGACATCGGCGGCACGGTCACCATGCGGACGCTGCTCGGCATCGCCGCGCTCTGGCTCTGGCTGATCGGGGCGCGGGTGCTGGCCTGCTGGGTGGCGGCGCAGACGCTGGCCGGCTGGGGCGCGCAGTGGGCGTTCAAGCTCGCCTTCGACCGGGAGCGCCCGGCCTTCGCCGACCCGGTCTCGCACGCCGGGGGCCCGGCCTTCCCCTCCGGGCACGCGATGGCCTCCGCCATCACCTGCGCCGTCCTGGTCGGGCTGTTCTGGTCGCGGACCGGGCGCGGCGGGCGGATCGCCGCCTGCTCCGTCGCCGCACTGGCCGTGCTGGCCGTCGGCTGGACCAGGATCGCCCTCGGGGTGCACTGGCCGAGCGACGTGCTGGGCGGCTGGCTCGCCGCCGGGATCGTGCTGGGCACGGTCACCGTCGCCGTCGAGCTCTGGCGGCCCGGCGCCCTCGCCCGGGACGTCCGGCGGGTCAACTGGCGGACCAGACCCCGGGTCCAGCGCGTCCTGGTCTCCCCGACCGGCGCCACTCCGAGCGGGGTCACCTCGACCGGGGTCACCCCGGCCGGGCCGGACCGCCACGACCCGGCCCCCGGGAGCACCGCCGACCGGCCCGACGCACGGTCCGCCGAGGCGCACCACCGCCGCCCGGCGGACGCCCCCGCCTCCGCCCGACGGACGCCGCCGCCCGGCAGCCCGTGACACATCGTCAGGACCGCCGCCGGGCCGCGCCCGCACCCCGCCCGTAACGGCGGAAGCCCCGGACCACGTGTGGTCCGGGGCTTCCCCTCGGGTCGTTCCCGCTGTGCCCCAGGCAGGATTCGAACCTGCGACACCGGCTTTAGGAGAGCCGTGCTCTATCCCCTGAGCTACTGAGGCGCACTCGGTGGACAGCGTACCGGATCGGGGGTCGCGCGGGTGCTGGGGTTTCCGGGGTGCGGGGGGTGGCCGAGGAGTGCGGGGTGTCGGCGGGCGAGGCGGGCCGTTTTGCGGGCCGGGCTTGCCAGAATGCGTGGGCCGGGCCCGGCCGGGCCGGCGGTGGTGAGATCCGGAGGACGGTCGGCATGGAGGAGCGGACGGCGGGCAGGCTCGGGCGGGGCCTGTCGGTGATCGGGCTGGGGACGTGGCAGCTCGGGGCGGACTGGGGGCAGGTGGCCGATGACGACGCCCTGGCCGTGCTGGCCGCCGCGGTGGACTCCGGGGTGACCTTCCTGGACACCGCCGACGTCTACGGCGACGGGCGCAGCGAGCGGCTGATCGGGGCGTTCCTGCGCGGCCTCGGGCCGGCCCGGCCGGGCGGGATCGTCGTCGCGACCAAGATGGGCCGCCGCGGGCCGCAGGACCCCGCGGAGTTCACGCTGGACAACTTCCGCCGCTGGAACGACCGTTCGCGGGAGAACCTGGGCGTCGAGACGCTCGACCTGGTCCAGCTGCACTGCCCGCCGACCGCGGTGTACCGCACTCCCGCGGTCTACGAGGCGCTCGACACGCTGGTGGCCGAGAAGCGGACCGCCGCGTACGGCGTCAGCGTGGAGACGTGTGCGGAGGCGCTGGAGGCGATCGCCCGGCCGCACGTGGCCGGTGTGCAGATCATCATCAACCCGTTCCGGCAGAAGCCGCTCACCGAGGTGCTGGGCGCCGCGCACGAGGCGGGCGTGGCCGTCATCGCGCGGGTCCCGCTCGCGTCCGGCCTGCTGTCCGGGAAGTACCGGCACGACACCGTCTTCGCGCCCGAGGACCACCGCGCCTACAACCGCGACGGCTCCTCGTTCGACGTCGGCGAGACCTTCTCCGGAGTGGACTACGACACCGGCGTGGAGGCGGCCGCCGAGTTCGCCGCGCTGGCCCCGGAGGGTGCCACCCCGGCCCAGACGGCGCTGCGCTGGATCATCCAGCAGCCCGGGGTGACCACCGTGATCCCCGGCGCCCGCAACGCCGGTCAGGCCCGCGCCAACTCCGCCGCCGCCGCACTGCCCGCCCTGCCCGGGCCCACCCTGGACGCCGTCCGCGAGCTCTACGACCGGCGGATCCGGGCCCGGGTCCACCACCGCTGGTGACGGCCCGCCAGGCGCGGCCCGCACCGGGCCGCCTCGGGGGACGACTGCCGACAAGGCGTCAGGGCGCGTCCAGTAGCCTGCCAGGGACCGCACCCTCCCGCACGACCGCGAAGGCCCGCCCGATGAGACCAGCTGCCACCCCGCACCCGGCTCTCCGCCTGCTGGGGCAGGTGTGGCTGTGGCCCGCGCTGGCCATGCTCGCCGTCGGCGGGTACCGGCTCGGCACACCGGAGCTCTGGCGCGACGAGGTGGCGACGTGGACCGTGGCCACCCGGTCGTCCGGGGACCTGCTGCGGCTGCTCCAGCACGTCGACGCCAGCAACGGCGCGTACTACCTGCTGATGCACGGCTGGACGACGGTGTGCGGCGACTCCACCATCGCCCTGCGGCTCCCCTCGGTGCTGGCCATGGCCGGCGCGGCGGCGTTCGTGGCGCTCACCGCGCAGCGGCTGTTCGGCGGCCGGGTGGCGGCGATGAGCGGCGGGCTGCTGTTCGCCGTGGTGCCGCTGGTCTCCCGCTACGCCCAGGAGGCCCGCTCGTACGCCCTGGTGACCTGCGCGGTCGCCGCGGCGACCTGGTTCCTGCTGCGCGCCCTCGAACGGCCCGGGCTGCGGCGCTGGGCGCCGTACTGCGCGGCGATGGCGGTGGCCGGTGCGGGCCACCTGATCTCCTTCAGCACCCTCGCCGGGCAGGCCGGGCTGGTGCTGCTGCACCTCTGGCGGGTCCGGGGCGCGGGCGGGGTGCGGCGGCTGCTCTGGCAGTACCCGCTCGCGGTGGCCGTGGCGTCCCTCCCGGTGGTGCCGGTGCTGGTGCTGGGCAGCCGGCAGTCCGGGCGCCAGCTGGGCTGGATCGGCAAGCCGACCTTCACCCAGCTGCGGCTCTTCGGCGAGCCGCTGTTCGGCTCGGCCGGGGTGTTCCACGTCTTCGTCCTGCTCGCCCTGCTGGTGCTGGTGCTGCCCGGGCGGCGGCTGCCCGCGGGCCAGCTGCTGCTGCTCGCGGTGACGCCGGTGGTGGCGGTCTGGCTGGTGTCGCGCGGCAGCACCTCGTACTTCGTCGACCGGTACCTGCTGTTCACCGTCCCGGCCTGGGCGGCGCTGGCCGGCGGCGGGGTGCGCGCGGTGTACACCACGATCGCGGCGGCGGCGCGGCGCAGCCGGACCCCGCGGCAGGTCCGGACGGCCGGGGTGGTGCTGGCGCTGGGGCTGCTGGCGGTGCCCGCGCTGGTGGCGCTGCCCACGCAGTCCTCGGTCCGCTACCCGGGCTCGCACTCCTACTCCCGCGAGCCGTACCGGGCGGCCGCCGAGCTGATCGCGGCCGGCTACCGGCCCGGGGACGGCATCGCGACGCCGCTCGGCAACCAGAGCTGGGCGATGGTCGGGACCGGGATCTCCTACTACCTGCCGCCGGACGTGCAGCCGTACCCGGTGTTCGTCCAGCGCAGCGCCGTACAGGCGGAGGACCTCTTCCCCGCGGCCTGCCCGCGGCCGGAGGAGTGCGTGGGGCAGGGGCAGCGGATATGGCTCCTGGTACTCGGGGACACCACCGAGCCGCTCGCCGCCATGCCCGGTGACCAGGCCCAGGCCCTCCGCTCGCGCTACGGCGCCCCCGGCCGTGTCACCCCCCTCGGCGGCGTCACCCTCGCCCTCCTGGACCGCACCGCCCACTGACCGCACCGCCCGCTGACCGGACTGCCGCGGCCCGGACTGCCGCGGCCCGCCGGTTCCGCCCGCCGTCGCCCCCGGATGCGGGGGCTCGGAGGGCGGGTGACCATGGAGCACGGCGACCAGGGCGGCTCCGCCCGCCCGTCCGCGGCCGCGTCGCGCCTCCTGGCCTGCCGTCGACGGCCCCGCACCCCGGGCGGAGGGCGGGTGCCGGGGACGGGCGGTGCGAGGCGGAGGAGGGAGTCCAGTGCGGAGCATCGGCGACCGGCGGCCTCGCGGCGGGGCAGGCGCCCCGGCGGTGCTGCCGGGCGTGCGGGGCTCCGGCAGACGGGGCTCCGGCGGGCGGAACCGGCGGACGGGTCCGTGAGCGGGCAACGGGCCGGCCGGGTGGCCCGGTGGAAGGCGCGGACGGCCGAGCTGGTCGCGTTCGCACGCGGGCTGCCCGAACAGGTGCCGGTGCTCCGGCGGGCACTCCAGCACCTCCTTCGGGTGAATCTGCTGGACTGCGCCACCCGCCTGGCCGCCCAGGCCTTCCTGAGCGCCCTGCCCGCGCTGTTCGTGCTGGCGGTCTTCGCCCCGGCCTCGGTCCGCAACGGCGTGGTGCACACCCTCCGCAGGGAGCTGGGCATCGAGGGTTCGGCGGCGCAGTCGGTGCAGCAGCTGCTGCAGACCGGTCACGACCAGGAGACCAGCTTCGGGGCGGCCGGCGCGCTGGTCACGCTGCTGTCGGCGACGGCGCTCAGCCGGGCGGTGCAGCGGGTCTGCGAGCGCTGCTGGGAGCTGCCCAAGTCGGGGACCAGGATCGCGGCCTGGCGCTGGCTGGTCTGGCTGCTGGTCTGGCTGGTCTGCCTGGTGTTCCAGAGCTCCGTCCGGGACGGCTTCGGCGCGGGCGCCTGGCTGGGGCTCCCGCTGACCTTCGTGCTCGGGACGGTCATGTGGTGGTGGACGCAGCACCTGCTGCTGGCCGCCCGGGTGCGCTGGCTGCCGTTGCTGCCGGGCTCGCTGCTCTGCGGGGTGGCGGTGGTCGGCCTGGGGATCGCGGCGCGGGTCTACCTGCCGAAGGCGATGTCGCACAGCGTGGGCCAGTTCGGGCCCTACGGGGTGATCTTCACCGGTCTCTCCTGGCTGATCGTGACCTTCGCCGCGTTGACGCTGTCGATCGCCCTGGGCCGGGTGCTGGCCGAGGAGGAGCCGGTCGCCGAGTGGCTGGGCACCCGCACCGAGCCGGGGCGGTGGGGCGGGCGCCGGCTCTGACCGGCCCGCCGGTCCCGCCCGGCCCGGAAACGCCGACGGAGCGGGAGGTCGGACCGGCCGACTTCCCGCTCCGTCAGCTGCGCACGGCGGCCTGCGGGGCCGCCGTCAGAGCAGCCGGGTGAGGCGGGACAGGATGGACGGGGGCGCGAGGTCGCTCTGCAGGAGCACCGGGACCTCGGCCCGGTTCTCCCCCGAGCCCACGCTCAGCACGCCGACCTGGGTGCCGGCCTTCGCGGTGTGGCCGAGCTTCGACGGGTCCAGGGTGAGGGTGCCGGACACGCCGGGGAAGCCGGCCGCGACGAGCTCCTTGCCGGCGACGACCGGGACGCTGCCGCCGAGGCCGTCGTCGACCTTGCCGACCACGTCGCCCTGCTTGGCCAGGGTCTGCCCGGTCAGCCCGTTCTGGGCCGCCTGGATCTGCTTGCCGCTGACCTTCAGCACCGTCGGCAGGATCCCGTCGGCGGGCGCGGAGGAGGTGGCCGGCTGGCCCAGGGTGACGCCGAGGATCAGCCGCTTCACACCGCCGATCTCCTTGTACGCGGCCCACATCAGGCAGCCGCCGGCCGGGGTGCTGGAGCCGGTCTTGACACCGATGACCCCGGTCTTCGCGTTGATCAGGGTGTTGGTGTTGAAGATCTTCTGGTTGCCGAGGGTGGTGTCCGGGGTGGACACGATCTGCCGGAAGATCTCGTCCTGCATCGCCTGCTCCGCCAGCTTCAGCTGGTCCTTGGCGGTGCTCTTGGTCGCCTCGTTGAAGCCGGCCGGGTCGGTGTAGGTGGTGTTGGCCATCCCGAGCTTGGCGGCGGTGTCGTTCATCTTCTTGACGAACACGTCCTCCGAGCCGGAGTCCCAGCGCGCCAGCAGCCGCGCCACGTTGTTGGCCGAGGGCAGCATCAGCAGTTCCAGCGCCTGGTACTGGCTGAGCTGCTGGCCCTCGGTCAGCGTGACCCGGGACTCGTCGGTGTTCCCGGACTCCTGCGCGGCCTGCTTGTCGACGGTGATCTTCGGGCCGCTCTCCCCCTTCTTCAGCGGGTGCGCCTGGAGGATCAGGTAGGCGTTCATGACCTTGGTGACGCTGGCGATCGAGGCCGGCGTGTCCTGGCCGGAGCTGCCGAGGCTGCCGACGCCGACCACCTCGGCGGCCGACTGGCCCTTGGCCGGCCAGGCCAGGTCGAGCGCGTCGCCGCCGAAGTTGAAGCTGCCCGCGACGGTCTGCCTGACCTTGGCGTCCGGCAGCGGGCGGAGCAGCTGGGCCACCACCAGCACGCCGAACACGAGGGCGAGGAAGACGGTCCAGATGGTGATCCGCTTGAGCGCGCGGCGCAGCGGTGACACCGGGCGGGCGTTGAGCGCCGCCAGCACCTCCATCGCCTCGGCGGTCGTCGCCGGGCCGGGCATCGGCTCGGTGCTGCGCAGCCGGTCGGGTCCGGGCAGCGGCTCGGTGACGGCCGCGTCCGGGCGGGACAGCGGCCCGGGGGCGGGCAGCGGCCCCGGCGCCGGCAGCGGCGGGACGGGCGGGACCGGCTGCGGGTCCGGGGTGGGCAGCGGCTCGGGGGCCGGCCCGGGCTCCGGCTTCGGCGCGGGCGCCGGCTTCGGCAGCGGCTCCGGCGCGGGCGTCGGCTCCGGTTCGGGGACGGGCGCGGGCTCGGGGTGCGGCTCGGGCACCGGCTCGGGGACGGGGGACGGTTCGGGCAGCGGGCGCGGCGCGGGGGGCTCGGGGACGGTGCCCACGCCGGGGGTCTTCTCGGCGGCACCCTTCGCGGCGGCGGCGCTCGCGGCGGCGTCCGTCCCGGCGGTGCTCTTGCCGGCGGCGGGGAGCGCGGCTGCGGCGGCGGCCGTCGCCGCGGCGGCGGTCCTCAGGGAGAGGGTCTTCCCGGAGAGGGGCTTCTCCAGCTTCTCGGCCTTCGCCGTCACCGGCTTCTCCGCGCCGTTCTCCGCCTCCTTCCCCTCCTTCTCCGCGGGCTTCGCGGACTTCGCGGACTTCGCGGCGGCGTTCCCGTCCGACGTCGCGGCGGCCTTCCCGTCCGCCGTCGCCTTCGGCTTCGCGCCCGGTTCCGCGGCCCGCTCCTCCGCCGGCTCGGACGGCTCGGACGGCTCGGCCGCCGGCGTCCGGAGGGCGAGACGGGGGTCGGCGCCGGCGGGGCGGCCGGCTGCCCGGGCGGCCGCCCCGTCCTTCGCCGACGCACCGTCGGCGGAGCCGTCCGACCCGTCGTCAGCTGTGGACTCGTCGTCCTCGGCAGCCGGAGTGGTGAGTTCCGGCGGCAGTCGAAGGGCGGTGGTCGCGTTGTCGACGGGCAGCCGGAGCATCGTGGTCCTGGTGTCCACATCCCGGACCCGGAGCTGCACGGTGGAGCCGGCCCGGGCCGTTCCGGACGGCGCCCCGGCCGACCCGCCGTCCGGGGCGGATCCGGCGTCAGCGGCACCGGCATCGGCGGCGTCAGCGGCCCCGCCGGCCGCGTCGTCCCCGCCGGCCGCGTCGTCCGCGCCGGCCGCCGTCTCCGGCCTGCCGTCGGCATCGTCCGGTCGCTTACGCTCCCCGCCCCGCTCCTCCCGCGCCCGCTCGCCGTCCCGCAGCACCCTGTCGGGGGACTCGCCCACGTAACCCAGCCTCCTCAACGCCCGGCGGGGCACCGGCAGACCCGATTTCGGGAAGCCGACGCCCCGCCCCGTGTACCTGTACAGTCTCCGCCACCGCGGCCGTTCCGGCCGCCCCCACCCCGCCCGACCGGCGCTTATTGCCGCCGCACGGCCGCACCGCGAGCTGTTCACCGCTCAGACGCCGGGCCCCGCGCCGCCGGTTCCCCGCCTCGTACGCAAGGTCACGATTCGGAGGCGTACTCGACAAGCCCGTGTGAGAGGCGTCACGCTGTTTCCCATCCACGCGGGGAGGCTTGGATGGGCAAGAGCCGCAGAACTGTTCCCGAGGAACTCTTGCTGCTCGCCTTGGACCCGACCACGGGTACCACGGCGCAGCCGCAGACCCTCGACCTAGGACTCGCCGGGGCGCAGCTCGTCGAGCTGTCCCTGGCCGGACGGATCGTCCCGGAGGGCGACCGGATCGCCGTGGTGCTGCCACGGCCGACCGGCGACCCGACGCTTGACCACGCACTGGAGCTGCTGCGCCGACGCGGCAGCCCGGTCCGTGCCGCGCACTGGATCGGCGGGCCCCGGCTGGGGCTGCGGCAGACCTACCTGGCGCACCTGGAGCGGTGCGGCATGGTCACGGCCGTGCCGGGCCAGGTGTGCGGGGTGCTGCCGACGACGCGTTACCAGGCGTCCGACGACTGCACCAACGCCGCGATCAAGCAGCGGCTGGACACCGCGATCCGCACCGGCGTGCCGCCGGACCCGCGGACGGCCGCGCTCGCCGCCCTGGCCCACTCGGTGGGTCTGGGCAAGCACCTGTACCCCGGCAATGAGGGCCGGTCCTCACGGTCGCGGCTGCGCGACCTGATCCGGTACGACCCGCTGGGCGGGATGGTCGCGCACGCCGTGATGGACGTGCAGAACGGCCTGCCGTCCCAGCAGAACCGTTCATCCTCGGGCGGTGCGCAGGCCGGTGCGGGCCGCCCGGGCCATCGTGCGGCGGGCCGCAGTACGGCCGGCGGCCAGGTCGTGGCGCCCCGCGTGGGCGTCCGCTGATGCGGCCCGACTAAGGACGCCGGGTGCCGGGCACCGGGCAGCGCACGCAGCACACCGCACGAAGGACCACCGCTCCACCGCACCATCGGCCAGCACCGCCGGCCAGCACCGGACCCGCGCACGGCCCGGCGCTCGCCGTACCGCTCACGCCGCCACCCGGCGGTGAGCGACCAGCAGCACGGAGGGGCGGTCGCCCGCGACGGAAGTCGCCGGGCGGCCGCCCCTCCGCCGTCCCCGAAGGCGGGCCGGACCCGCTCGACGGAGCCGGACCGGGACCGCCTCCGCACGTGCCACCAGCACATGTGCGGGCGTCGGTGACGCCCGCACCGCCGTCCCAGTACCACCGGATCCAGCCGCATCGCCGCCTTACCACTCAGGGGTGCCCGCCGTCTCACCGAAGCGCTTTTCCGATGATCCGTTCTATTGCGCTCCTGTGATTCCCCGGCGCCGATCTGATCCAAGGTGTCATGCTGCTCAAAGTCAGGGGGGTTGGTCCCAATTTCCACAGTGTTCCGAGGACTGCCGTTCCAACGATCACCAGAGGTCCGGCCGGAGGTCGACGTGTCCGCGAACATCAATCCCACCGTGCGCCGCAGGCGCCTGGGCTCCGAGCTGCGAAAACTCCGCGAGGGCCTGGCCATGACGGCGGAGGAGGTGGCCGGCCGGCTGATGGTCTCCCAGTCGAAGATCAGCCGGCTGGAGAACGGCCGCCGCAGCATCAGCCAGCGGGACGTCCGCGACCTCTGCGACGTCTACAACGTGACCGACGAGGCGATGCGGGCCAGCCTGATGGAGATGGCCCGGGAGTCCCGCCAGCGCGGCTGGTGGCACGACTTCAACGACATGCCGACCCCCTACAGCGTCTACATCGGCCTGGAGGCCGAGGCCTCCTCGATCCGGGCCTACGAGTCCTCGTTCGTCCCCGGCCTGCTGCAGACCGAGCAGTACGCCCAGGCCGTGGTCGAGGGCACCCAGCCGGCCGAAACGGTTCAGGCTACCGGGGGATGGGTCGTCCACCCCGGGATCGAGCGCCGCGCAGCCCGCGTGGAGCGACTTTCCCGGAGGTTGGTGCC
>NZ_JBEYVJ010000091.1:0-26368 GCF_040643935.1 Kitasatospora sp. NPDC047058
TGGATTTCTGCGGTGTGATCTTGCGACCGGCGCGAACCGCCCGCCGCGCCGGCGCGGCGTGGTGCGGGCAGCCGTGGACGGGGAGGACGGACCGGTGGCGGGCAGCACAGCCATGGGGGACTCCGAGGTGGGGGAGGAGTTCAGCGGGACGCCGTGCAGCGTGTCGCGTCCGACCGCCGGGAGGTATGTGCCGATCAGCCGGACTCCGCCCCTCCGCCATGGCCCGCTCCGCCATGGCAGGCCCCCCGGGCGCTGCCATGGCGGCCGCCGGCCCTGCCGCCCGGCCCGGCCGGTCCCGTCACCATCCGGTACAGCCCCGCTCGCATCCAGGGGCTGCACTCGTACTCCGCCCGCGATCAAGGGCGCCCCGAATATCCTGAAAGGAGACGAAACCCACCACCTGATGTGCGGATGACAGGAGCGGGGCCATGGACCTGCTGCCGATCGAGATCAAGTTCAACATCGAAGGCCACACCAACGACGTCCTGACGGCCTTAGGCGGGCCGGAGGGCGAGGTGCTGAAGCGCCTCATCTGGTTCGCCGAGGACCAGCGCGCCGTCGACGGCGACCCGGGCGGGCGCCTCCTGCTCGACAGCGGCGTGATCATCAGGATCCGCAGCGGCGACACCCCGGACGAGCTGACCGTCAAACGGCGTCCGGTCGAGAAGGACGGCCTGGTCAAGCCCTTCACCCACCCCTTCGAGGAGGCGTCGTTCGATTACCGCATCGAGCAGGACTGGTCGGGAGACGACCACGTCCTGGCCGCCTCCGCCGTGGGGACCCACCCGCAGGGGTCCCTGCTGGGCGCGGTCGCGCCCGGGGCCGACGCCGCCGCGCCGCTCGACGACCGGCAGCGGGAGTTCCTCACCGCCTGCACGCCGTCGACGGACCTCGGCCGGCTCGTCGCCCTGGGGCCGATCGACTCCACGAAGTTCGACGACCTGCCGGTCGACGACCTCAAGGTCGACCTGGAGCACTGGGCCGTCGCCGGTCTCAACTTCCTGGAGGTATCGATCCGGGTGAAGCCCAAGGACGACGAGGAGGCGGACGACTTCGAGAAGCGGGCCCAGCACAAGCAGCAGAAGCTCGAATCGGCCGTACGGGAGCGCGGGTTGACGATCTCGCAGCAGCTCGACAACAAGACACGCCGCGTCATCACCGCCCTGACCGCCCGGCCCCACTGACCGGACGGACCCACCCACTGGAGGCCCGCAGGCACCGGCGCCGCCACAGGAGGACCGCTCCGCCAGGAGACGGCGGAGGTGGGCCGTCGGTGTCGGCCGGAGAGCGTGAGAATCGGGATGCGTCGGTCTGCCGCCCAGCTGCATACTCGCCCGATGGCCCCGCTCTCTGGTCGGTTCCGCGATGCGCGCAGCACCGAGTACGACTACCTCCGCCTGATCCTCGTGCGTTGCCCGAGCTGCGCGACGGTCGCACACGTCGTGCCACCGCCCCAGGAGGCCGGGGGCGTACAGCCGGCCTTGTTCACGCCGCGGCGGCTGGTCTGTCGAAGCTGCGGGCTGTCACGGGTGTCGAGCGGCGGTCGCGTCTCGTTCTCCCGGGGCACGGCTCAGCCGGCGACGGATCCGTACTTCGGCGTGCCGCTGTGGCTGCAGCTCGAGACCCGTCATGGATGGCTCTGGGCGTACAACCCGGAACATCTCGACCTGCTCCGGCAGTTCGTCCGGGCGCCGCTCCGCGAACGAGCGCCCTGGTACGACACCGGGCAGAAGATGACCTTGGTGGCCCGCCTGCCGCGTTGGATCAAGGGTGCGAAGAACCGGGACGAGGTCCTGCGCGCCCTTGCCCGGATCCGCGCCTCACTGGTCTCTGCCTGAAGGGCAGTTGCCAGCAGTTCTCAGAGTGCGGCGAGCAGGCCGCACAGGGCGAGGAGGCCGCAGATGCCGAAGTTGACCAGCTTGTGGGTGAGGAACACCGCGGCGAATTCGCGGATGGTCGCGCTCGGCCAGTAGTACGCGGCCGTCGGGGAGCCGAACACCTGGCCGTTGACTCCCGTCTTGCGGGCTGTCAGGGCGGCGCGGAAGGCGTGGAAGTTGTTGGTGACGATGACGCAGCGGTAGTCGGGCTTGGCCTGCTCCATGATCGCCTTGCTGAACAGCAGGTTCTCCTCGGTGGTGCGGGACCGGTCTTCGCGCTCGATCCGCTCCGCCGGGAAGCCGCGCTCGATCAGGTAGTCGGCCATCGCGTGGGACTCCGGCAGCTTCTCGTCGGGGCCCTGGCCGCCCGAGGTGATCAGCACCGGGGGGTTCCCGCGCGCGGCCTGCTCCTCGTGGACGTCGTGGCCGCGGTGGAGGCGGCTGGCCAGCAGCGGCGGCACGCGGTCGCCGCCGACCAGGCCGGAGCCGAGCACCACCACGAAGTCCACGTCCCCGCGCGGCCGATGACGTCCGTACAGGAAGGCGTAGCCGACGAAGCAGACGAACAGGAAGGAGATGTACCCGACCACCAGCACGGCGGTGCCGGCGAGTATGCCCAGCCGGTCCGAGTCCGTGGCGACGGCGGCAACGAGCAGCAGGAGTACGGCGAGGATGCCGAGACCCGCCAGCAGCGAGAGCAGGTTGGCGGGTCGTCGGCCCTCCTTGCGGATCATGGTCAGGCCGTTGGAGATCAGGAAGCCGATCAGGGCCAGCGTGCCGATCGCCGGCAGCAGGATGATCGCGACCGCCGCCAGCTCGGCCACCAGGGTGGGGGCCTTGCGCAGTTCGGCGAGCAGCGCCAGGGCGAGGAGGGAGACGGCGATGCCGAGCAACACGGCGTTGCTGAACCGACGTCGGTCGCGCAGGACCCCGATCCCGCACAGGACGAAGAACAGGGCCGCTGGGGCGTAGGCGATCATGCCCGTATCGTAGGGGCCTCGCTCGAACGGTCAGCCGCGGGCCTCGGCCGCCTGCGCCTCCGCCTCTGCCTCCGCCTCCCCGGCTTCGGCGGGCCCCGACCGCGGGGCGGTCGCCGTCCGACGGCCGCCGCCTGTCTGACGGTCACCGTCCGCCCGACGGTCGTGCGCCCCGTGCCGGTCGTGCTCGGCCTGCCGGTCCGCCCCCGGCAGCCGGTCGCCCTTGAGGGCGGGCCGGCCGACCCGGCGGATGCCCGGCACGGCCGCCGTGCCCGCGCACGCGAGCGCGACCAGGGTGGCGGCGACCACCAGTGGCGTCGTGCTGCCCCAGGCGTCGGCGGCGAGCGGTGCGAGCGTGTAGCCCAGCGGGGCGGCGGCCAGCGAGAGCAGCCAGTCGTAGGAGGTGACCCGGGCCAGCACCTGGGCGGGGAACTCCTGCTGCACCACGGTCTGCCAGACCGGGTTGAGGAAGCCGAGCCCGGTCATCGCCACCGCGTACGCGGTGACGGTGAGCGGGGCCGGGGCGGCGGTGGCGAGCGCGAGCAGCGGCAGCGCGTAGAGGGCGAGGCCGAGGTTGGCGACCAGGACCGGACGGCCCGGCCGCATCCGGCCGGCCAGCAGTGACCCGGCGAGCAGCCCGACCGCCCCGGCCTGGGTCATCGCGATCCAGACGCCGTCCCCGCCCAGCTCGCGGGAGGCGATCAGCGGGCCGAGCGTGAGCAGGACGGTGCTCGCGCCGTTCCATGCGGCGTGCGCGACCAGGCTGGTCCAGTACCAGTCCCGGGAGCGGAGTTCGGTCCAGCCTTCGGCGAGGTCGGTGAAGAACGGGCGGCGTTCGGCGGGCGAGTGCCGGACGGTCAGCCGGGTCAGCAGCGCGGCGCTGACCACGAAGGAGAGGCCGTCCAGCACGAACGCCCAACCGGCGCTCGCCGTGTACACCAGCACCCCGGCGAGTGCGGGGCCGCCGAGGCGCGCGGCGTTGCCGACGGAGGCGAGCAGGGCGTTGGCCCGCATCCGCAGCGGTCCCTCGACGGTGGCCGCGACCAGCGGGGTGGCGGTCGGGATGGCGAAGGCGGAGGCGGCGCCGCCGAGCGCCTCGGCCACGGCGACGTGCAGCAGCCGGGGGTCGCCGCCGATCAGCTCGGCGCCGACGAAGAGCTGTGCGGCGGCCCGGACCAGGTCGGTCACCAGCGCCACCACCCGGGGGTTGAAGCGGTCGCCGATCACCCCGCCGAGCGGGAGCAGCACCAGCCGGGGGACCATCGCGCAGCCCAGTACCAGGGCGAGTGCGCCCGAGGAGCCGGTGGCCCGGGTGATGGCGATCGCCAGCGCGGCGGGGACGACGGCGTCGCCGAGGGTGGAGATGGTCCGGCCGGTGAAGAGCAGCCGGAAGTCTCGGAGTCTCAGTGGGTGAGTCACGTCCCGGACTATATTTCGGCGCCGAAATTTCGGCAACGAAATATTAGCTGGCGATCAACGACGCCTAGACTCGTCCCATGGAACACCCCGAGCGTCGAGTCCACGAGCTGCCGGCCGGGCCGGCCGACGAGCCGCGCCCCCGGTCGGGCGAGGCCGAGGGCGCGGGCTCGACCGAGGCCTCGGGTGGAGGCTCGGGCGAGGGCCTGTGCAGCGCATCGGGCGAGGGCACGCCCAACGGCCCGGGCGACGCCCCGGCCCGCAGCACGCGCGACGGCTCGGGCACGGCGCCGGGCCAGGGCGCGCGTGACTGGACCGATGGTCATGTCGACCGCTGGCGGCCGGTCCTGCCCCACCTCGACCCGGACATCGAGGGCGCGGTCACCCGGATGAGCAAGCTCACCCGGCACCTGAGCCGGGTGCGGGAGCAGGGCGTCGCCGACTACGGCCTGCAGAAGCACGAGTTCGACACGCTCCACGAGCTGGCCGGCCGCGGCGGCCGCGCCACCCCGACCGAGCTGCGGGCCGACCTCAACCTCGCGCCCGCCTCGGTGACCGGCCGTCTCGAGGCCCTGGAGCGTCGGGGGTTCGTCCTCCGCACCCCCTCCACCGAGGACCGCCGCCGCGTCGACGTCGAGCTGACCGAGGCCGGCCGGGCGGCCTGGCACGAGGCGCTGGACGTGGTCGGCCGGGAGGAGCGCCGCCTGCTCGGCGTCCTGACGCCGGAGGAACGCCGCCGGCTCTCCGACCTGCTGCGCCGGGTCCTGCTGGCGGTCGAGACCCCCGCGCCCGCCCACGGGCCCGGCGGCGCAGGCCGGGCGGGCGCGGCTCCTCGGCCCAAGCCCTAGTGCTGTGACCGCATAGGTTCACCGGCTTGGTGGAGCGTCGGCGGGGCGGGCTATGTTCTCGGCATGAACGACGTTGAAGTCGCCTCACTCTTGGCCGGGTGTGTTCGCTGCCCGTACCCCGGGACGTGGCAGAGCTCCCCGTTTGCGGAATGCGCGATCGGCGGTGCGCGGTACGCCTTGGTCGCGGTCGACCCAGGGCTGAGTGCGCTCGTCCTACGGCGTGACGACGGCTCGTTGTGGTGTCTGCCAGAGGACGGTGCCCCTCAACTGGTGAACTCCAGCATTGAGGCGTTCATCGCCTTCAACCGCGCGTATGAGGAGGCCGCTGTTGAGGCCGCTGCATACGAGGGGCCCGGCGACGGTCTGGGCGAGGACGAAGCCGTGGACCTGGCCGAGCAGGCAGCCGACGCGCTCACTGAAGGGTTGCTGGAACGATTCGGGGTGATCGATGCCGCGGCCATCGCCGACGAGAATTCCTTTTGGCACATCGGTGCTGAGGAACTGGGTTACGGCATGAGTGTGTGACCACACAGAACATCGGGTCAAGCTGCGATTACGAGGGGGCGCCCGCCCCAGCGGATGCCTTTCTCGCTGCGGATGCGGGCGCGTTCCCTGCGCTGGGCGGCCAGGACGTCGGGGTGGCGGGCGTTGGTGTTGCGCCAGCGAAGGTAGCGGTGCAGTTCGCGGGTCTGGACCGTGTGGTTCGGGTGGTTGGAGTTCGCGAGGGTGAACTGCCGCAGCGGTCCGAAGTGCGCCTCTATCGGGTTCGCCCAGGACGCGTTGGTCGGAGTGAAGCACAGGTGGACGTTGTTGTTCTTCGCCCAGCGCAGGACCTTCTTGCCGTTGTGGGCGGACAGGTTGTCCAGGATCACGTAAACCGGGGCACCGTCCGGCCGGGCGGCCCGGATCGAACGGAGTGCGGCCAGGGTGTTCGCGGTTCCCTTGCGGCGCCGGTTGACGCCCCACAGGGTGTCGTCGCCGACCGAGTAGCACCCGTGGAAGTACGTCACGCCGTGGGTGCGCTTGTAGGTCGCCGGCAGCCGGTCCGGTCGACCCTGCTCGGCCCAGCAGCTGCCGGCGGTGGGGCGGATGCCGAGCGGCCCGAACTCGTCGAACGCGAAGGTGCGGTCGGGGAAGCGGTCCAGGACGTGCTCGATCCGGTCGAGCTTGGCGTCGTACTCGGGGTCGGTGGACTCCTTCCACGTCTTGGTGCGCTGGAAGGTGACACCGCGTCGGGTCAGAAGGCAGCGCAGGGCCTCCCGCCCGATGCGGATCACCCGACCGTGGACGCGGCGGAGGTAGGCGAGCAGCTTGCGGATGGACCAGCGGGTGAAGGGCTGGCCGAGCTTGGTCGGGCGGGTGGTGGCCGTCTGGACGACGAAGTCCTCGTCGTCAGAACTGAGCAAGCGGGGACGGCCTCCCGCCCAACGAGGGTCCAAGCAGGCCAGCCCGATCTCGTTGAACCGGTGGATCACATCCCGCACCGTGTCCTCGTCGGCCTGCACCAGCTGGGCGATCACCGGAACCCGGTTGCCTCCGGCCGAGGCCAGCAGCATCATCGCCCGCCGATAGCGCACCGTGCTCGTGCTACCCCGACGCACGATCCGCTGTAACTGCTGGCCCTCCTGATCGGTCAACCTCCGGACCCTGACCGGCTCCGCCACCACGCCTCCTCACCAAATCGGATGTCGCCATATCCAACCGGCTCAGGCACGGTCACCGCCAACCCGGCGAAGGTTGCCGGTCAGAGCACTAGCCGATCAGTTCCACTGGCTCACCGAGAGGCGGACGGCGGCCTGTCGGCCGAGGATGGGGGCGGCGGTGGCCGGGACGGGGAGGCGGCCGACCCAGGAGTCGGCGGCCGGGTCGTCGTCGGTCAGCGGGTCCCCGTCGGGGCGGAGGTCCTTGATCGTGCCGGTGACCTGGGAGTTCCAGTGCGCCCAGGCGGCCGGGCGGGGCCCGGAGGTGTCCACGTCGACGATCAGGCTGTCGGAGAAGTCGGCGGTCTTCTCCAGGTGGTCGCCGAAGCCGAAGAACCCGTGGTGCTCGCGCAGCGAGAACACCCGCAGGTCGAGCGCGTAGCGCAGGGGGCCGCTCGTCCCGGGCCGCGGCAGCGAGCTGGAGAGGAAGGTGGTCGCCAGCCGGACGGCCCCGGTGTCGTCCGGTCCGGCGCTGCCGCCGCTGCCGTCGCCGTTCCCCGCGGGGTCGGAGAGCTGGACCGGGCACCAGTGCGGCGCCACCCGCTCGTGCATGGTCACCGGCAGCCCGCGCACCGAGAGCGTGACCTCGGCCTGCCAGGTGACGTCGGGATCGTCGGCCGGCAGGTCGAGCCCGACCAGGTCGGCATTGACCCGGAAGTCGCCGAAGAGGAAGCGGCGCAGGTTCTGGTAGCCCTCCTCGGAGTTGACCAGCCCGTACCGCCCGCTGTGGCTGCGGTGGACGAAGGCCTGCTCGGCGCCTGTGACCTGGGCGTTCGCGATCTGGACCAGGCCGTCGCTGCGCGGTCCGACGGCCGCCGACGAGGCCCCGTGCGCCACGTCGTAGTCGGTCGGGTCGGTGCCCACCAGGCAGAAGACCCGTTCCAGCGGGAAGCCGCCGGCCGCGGCCTCGGCCGGACCGGTGCCGTCGTCGTCCGGCATGTCGACGGCCCGCCAGCCGTCGGGCGGCCCGTCCGGGGCGATCCGGGCCGTGGGCGTGAGGTACCGGTACATCCGCTCCGGCCCGAAGATGTCCGCGCCGTTGACGTTGAAGGTGTCGCGCAGCGCCTCCGGGATGCCGAAGCCGACGTCGAAGGCGATGCCGCCGTGCGGAGTCCCGTAGGTGAAGAGCTTCGAGACGTAGTCGGTGGCGCGGCGTCCCGGGCGCTGGTCGGGGATGGTCTTCTGCAGCAGGCAGCGGCAGATCAGCCCGCCCATCGAGTGGGCGATCAGGTGGACGCGCGGCGCGCCGGTCTTGGCCTGGAGCTTCTCGATCAGGGTCAGCAGGTCGGCGGCGGCCGACTCCAGGTCGAACTGCCTGGCCTTGGCCCCCCAGGTGCCGGAGCAGAGGTCGTAGAAGCGGTGGATCCAGATGCTGTCCGGCGGGATGTGGTCGTGCGTCTCCAGGTACGTGCCCTGGCCGCCCTCCACGAAGATGTGGTAGCCCTCGTCCAGGTGCAGGCGCAGTAAGGGACTCTCGAACTGGTAGAAGACGGGGGAGTCTTCGCGCCCGACGCGGATGTGCGTCGAGCCTTCGTTGAATCCGTAGAACGGATCCGTGACGGCCTTCTCGATCCCCGGGGTGCCCCCGGCGTAACCCCGGACGTAGACGATCGGAAGCCTGGCGGACGGCGTGCTCATGGCCGGCCTGCCCTCTCCGCGGCCGGTACCGGCCGGCACCGGCCGACCCGTTGGCGTGGTCCTTGGCGTGGTCCTCGGGACGGTCCTCGCGCGGTCCTCGGTGTGGACCCCGGCGCGGACCTCGGTGTGGTCCTTCCTCCTCCAGTGTCGGAGCCCCGGCCCGGGCTGTCACCCCCTGGATCCTGGACCCGTGGACCACGGATGCGGACCGCCGTGGCTTGTCACTGCCCGTGTCGGGCGATGCGGCGCGGACCCGTGCCGGCGAACCGTTCGAGGGCCGCGAGGACCGCCTCGCGCATGACCGGGCTCCCCGTGTGGCCGGATTCCTGGACGACCGTCAGCTCGGCGTCCGGCCAGGCCTTCGCCAGCTCCCAGGCGGTCGAGAGCGGGGAGCCGAGGTCCAGGGCGCCGTGGATCAGCACGCCCGGGATGCCGGCGAGCCGCCCGGCGTCGCGCAGGAGCCGCCCGTCCTCCAGGAAGGCGTCGTGGGAGAAGTAGTGGGCGGTGATCCGGGTGAACGCCATCAGGGCGTCGTCCGGACGGTCGCTGTAGGCGTGCGGCGCGCCGAGCACCTCGTGCGCGATCACCGCGTCCTCCCAGGTCGCCCAGTCCCGGGCGGCCTTGCGCCGGACGGCCTCGTCCGGGCTGTTCAGCAGCCTGCTGTAGGCGGCCACCAGGTCGCCGCCCCGGTCCGCCGGCGGCAGGGCGTCCCGGAACGCCTCCCAGGGGCCGGGGAGCAGCCGGCCGACGCCCCGGTACAGCCAGTCGGTCTCCTCGGGCCGGGTCATGGTGACGCCGCAGATCACGATCTCCGAGACCCGCTCGGGGTGGGTCTCGGCGTAGGCGAGGATCAGGGTGGACCCCCAGGAGCCGCCGTGCAGCAGCCACTGGTCGATGCCGAGGTGCTCGCGGAGCGCCTCCATGTCGGCGATCAGGTGGGCGGTGGTGTTGTGCTCCAGTCCGGTCGCCGGGTCGGCGGCGTGGGGGAGGCTGCGGCCGCACCCTCGCTGGTCGAACTGGACCAGGTGGTACCGCTCCGGGTCGAAGTACCTCCGAGTGGCCGTACTCAGCCCCGAGCCGGGCCCGCCGTGCACCGCCAGCGCGGGCTTGCCCCGCGGGGTGCCCGAGGCCTCCCAGTGGATCCGCTGCCCGTCGCCGACGTCCAGCAGTCCCCGGGCGTACGGCTCGCTGATCGGATGGAACCCGGACACGGTGACGAACCTCCTGGGGCGGACGACCGGACCTCGCGAGGCTACCCGCGCGCCCGGCCGCCGTCGACCGCGCCGTAGGGGCCCGGTGCGGCTCCGTGCGTGATCTCCGACCGGCCGTCAAATCATCGGTGAAGACGTGCGGTTCGGCGCCGGTCCGGCGGCAGGAGCGTGACGAGCCCGGCGGACTGCTCCTGGAGGGCGAAGCCCTGGACGTACCTCTGTCAGGGGCTCGCCCCCCGCCCGGCCGCCTCCACCGCCGTCTGGGCCGCCCGGGCGAGCTCCCGGCGGGCCCGCCACCGCTCGTTCACCGGCCGGACCCGCTCGCCCGGCTCGACCGACTCCCCCGGCTCGACCGGCTGGCCCGGCCCGCCCGGCCCGCCCGGCGCCGCCTGCGCCGCCCGCCTCGTCGGCCCCGCGACCGGCGGCAGGAGCGGCAGGAACGTCACGTCCGCCACCAGCCCGCGCACCGCGACCACCCGGGCGAGCGAGGCGAGCAGACCGTCCTCGCCGACGAAGGCGGGCGTGCTGGTGGGTCTCCCGTCCGCCAGCCGGTAGCGGATCGTCACCGGCTGGACGGGGGCGCCCGCCTGGACCGCCGCCTCGAAGAAGGCGGGCCGGAACCGGCCGCTCTCCCGACCGCACCAGGTCGACCCCTCCGGGAAGACGACCATCGACCGGCCCGCCCGGAGCTCCTCGGCGACGGCGGCGACCGTGCCGGGGAGGCTGCGCAGCCGGTCGCGGTCGAGGAAGACCGTGCCGCCCCAGGCCACCAGCGGTCCGAGCACGGGCCACCGCCCCACCTCGGTCTTGGCGAGCGACCGGGCGGGCCGGCCGGCCGCGATCAGCGGGATGTCCAGCCAGGAGACGTGGTTGGCCACCACCAGCACCCCGCCGCCGGCCGCCGGGGGCGCCGAGAGCCGGACGGCGACCCCGAGCGAGCCGAGCAGGGTGCGTGCCCAGAGCCGGACCAGCCGGTCGCGCGCCGCCGGGGGGAAGGCGCGGACCGGAAGGCTGAGCACGATGCCCGTGACCAGCACCGTCAGGCAGGCGGCCAGCCGCAGCGCCCGCCGGGGGAACGCGACCACGGGGTCCCGGTCGGTCAGGCAGCTCTCCGGCGTGCAGGGCGCGGTGGGCAGCCAGACGCTCACGCGGCGGGGGACGCGCCGGTCCCGGTGCCGGTGAGCCCGGGCAGTCCGGACAGGAAGTGCCGCAGGTAGCGCGGGTCGGTGCGCTCCAGCGACAGCAGCACGTACAGGTCGGCGGTGGCGAAGTCCGGGTCGTGCGCGGGCGCGCCGCAGACCCAGGCGCCCAGCCGCAGGTAGCCGCGGAGCAGGGGCGGCAGGGCGGCCCGCTCGGCCCGCGGGACGCCGGTCGGGTCCCAGGGGCGGTGCGGGGTCACCCGGTACTGCTCGGGGGCGAGGTACTTGGCGTTGACGGTGTCCCAGACCCGGGCCGCGGTGGCGCCGCCGTCGTCCAGCGGGATCGAGCAGCAGCCGCCGACCCAGGTGTTGCCGGTGTCCGCGAGGTAGCGGGCGATGCCGCCCCACATCAGGTTGATCACGGCGCCGTTGCCCCGGTGGTCGGGGTGGATGCAGGAGCGGCCGAGCTCGACCAGGCCGTCGCGCAGCGGGGTGAGGCCGGCGAGGTCGAACTCGCCGTCCGAGTAGAGCCGGCCGGCCCGCCGGGCGGCCTCGGGGCGCAGCAGCCGGTAGGTGCCGACCACCGCGCCGTGCTCGCCCTCGCGGACCAGCAGGTGGTCGCAGAACTCGTCGAACGGGTCGACGTCCAGGCCCGCTACCGGGCTGCGCAGCACGGCGCCGAGCTCGGCGGCGAACACCTGGTGGCGCAGCCGCTGGGCGGCGCGCACGTCGTCCTCGTCGCGGGCCAGGCCGACGGTGTACGCGGCGGGGGCGGGAGCCTGCGCGGGCGCGGGCGCCGGCGGGACGGCGGCGGGCTGGACGGTGGCCGGCCGGGCCGGGCGCTGGGCGGGTACCGCGGCGGTCAGGCCGGGGGTGACTGCGGGCGGAGCGTACGTGGGGACGGTGGTCATGGCGGACCCTCCAGGGCAGCACGGACGGTGGCGGCCACGGAACGCCGTGGCGCCGGCCCGGCCCGCTCGGTCGTGGGGCGTGCGAACCGGTATCCGTATGTTTCTCCGGGCCGGCTGGCGTCCACGTTGCGGTTCGGAGGAGCGCAGATGTGCACCTGCTGAATGGGGCCACCCGGCGCCTGTCGGACACCTGCCCGCTGTCCGCCCGCCGCCGTCTGCTCGGTTCCGCAGGGTGGAAAGGCCGGGGGAGGCGTTGCCGGGAGGCGCCGACGGTACTCGCCCGGGCACCGGGCGGGCGACGCGGCTCGGGTGACCGGCCGCCCGCGCGGTGACCGTCCTCCCGCGCGACGGCCGCCCTCCCCGCGCGACGCCGGCCTCCCGTAAGGCCCGGGCCCCCGGCGCGCGGGTGCCGGGGGCCAGGGGCCGGGGTCCAGGGGGCCGTGCGCGGGCGGGCCTCAGCCGGCCGGCCACCCCTGCGGGTCGACCCCGCCCGGCACGGCGTCGGCCGGGCCGTACGGCTCGCGGGTGAGGACGAAGGAGCCGAGGTCCAGGTGGCTGACCGAGCCGTCGGCGGCCCGCACCACGCGCAGCGTCTCGCCCGCGTAGTAGTTGTCCAGGCCCGTCCAGGTGCCGTCCGGCTCGGCCCGGAACCGCGAGCTGCGGGTGCCGCCGGCCAGCGGTGCCAGCTCCAGCATCCGGTCGGCCTTCAGCTGCAGGGCGTGCGCGGCCGCGCCCCAGTACCAGGGGCCGGTGAGCGCGAGCAGCTCCGGGTCGACGGCGGGCAGCGGACGCCAGGGCTCGGGCAGCCGCGGCTCGTGCCGGGTGGTGAGGGCGATGAGGTCCGCGGCGACGAGCGGGGTGTTGGCACCGCTGGTCGCGTTGGCGAGGGCGATCGCCGCCAGGCCGTCGGCTTCGCTGATCCAGAGCCCGGCCGTGAAGCCCGGCATCGAACCGGCGTGCCCGTACAGCACCCGGCCGTCGTGGCGCAGCAGTTGGAGGCCGAGACCGTAGCTGCCGGCCCAGTCGTCGCTCTCCGGGCCGACGGCGGGCCGGCGCATCTCGGCGAGCGTCCCGGGGGCCAGGACCGCGTCGTTGCCGCCGGCCAGGAAGGCGGCCCAGCGGGCCAGGTCGGCCGCGGTGGACCAGAGCTGCCCGGCCGGCCCCATCAGGCCGGTGTCGGTGAGCGGCTCGGGCATCATGACGTCGGCCCAGGGGTGGACGGCGAAACCGCCGGCGTGCGGGTGCTCGGGGAGCAGCGTGGTGCGGTCCATGCCGAGCGGTTCGAGGAGCTCGCGCCGCAGCACCTCGCCCCAGGTGTCGCCGCGCAGCCGCTCGACCAGCGCGCCGAGCAGGGCGTAGCCGGGGTTGGAGTAGTGGTGGCGCCGTCCGGCCGGGTGCTTCTGCGGGCGCTCGTGCTCCAGGAGGTCGTCGAGGGTCGGGCGCAGTGAGCCGTCGGTCCGCTCCCACCAGGGCCCGGGGGTCTCGGCGGCGATGCCGCCCGCGTGGGCGAGCAGTTGGGCGACGGTGGCGTCGTCGGCCGGCGTGCCGGGCAGGTGGCGGCCGACCCGGTCGGCCAGGTCGAGCAGACCCTCGTCGCGCAGTCGCAGCACCAGCACGGCGACGAACGTCTTGGTGAGCGAGCCGATCCGGTACTGCACGTCGGGGGTGGGCGCATGGCCGTCGATCATGCTGCGGGCGTCGCTCCAGACCAGCCGGCCGTCCCGCACCACCGCGGCGACCAGCGAGGGACTGCGGCCCTCGGACTGGGCCACCGCGATCCGGTGCAGCAGGGCGCGGCGGGTGGCGGGGAGCAACTCGTCGTACTGGTCTGTCATCTGATCCTCTGACGTATCCGGTGAAGTGGTCGAACGGGGCCCGAGGGAGGCGGTTCTCGCGGCGCGCCCTCGCTCCGCTCCGGGAGGGCTCGGCCAGAGTGCTCAGTCCAGACAGAACTCGTTGCCCTCGGGGTCCTGCATCGGGATGCACGCGTCGTTGCCGTCGTACAGCGTCTGCACGTGCACCGCGCCGAGCGGGACCAGCCGTGCGCACTCGGCCTCGAGCGCGGCGAGGCGCTCCTCGCCGACGAGTCCGGTGGCGACCCGCACATCGAGGTGCACCCGGTTCTTGGCGGCCTTCCCCTCGGGGACGCGCTGGAAGTACAGCCGCGGGCCCACACCCGAGGGATCGGTGCAGGCGGACCAGGAATCCCGTTCCTCGGCGGGCTGCGAGTCCCGGTAAGCGTCCCAGGTGGCGAACCCCTTGGGCGGCGGTACGACGTACCCCAACACCTCGCACCAGAAACGAGCGAGGCGCTCGGGTTCCGCGCAGTCGAAGGTGACCTGGAACGGCTTGATCGCTGGCATCGGCGCACCATACCAGGGAGGGAATCCGCCGCTCCGCCCATTTTCCGGGCGGAGCCGTCCGCAACGACGGCCCTCCGGCCGGGACCTCGTCCGCGAACGAGGTCCCGGCCGGGCAGCGGCCGCCCGGTGCCGCACGGGCGCACCGCGGAGGCGCTAGCGCGCCGGGCGGACCTGCGTGATGCTCGCGTCGCCGGCCCGGCGCTTGGCCTCCATCTCGTCGATCAGCTGCAGCACCGCCGCGTCCATCTGCTCCTTCGTCATGTTCGGCCCGTACTTCTCGTACAGGTCCATGCCGATCTTCATCGACATGTCGTCACCCGGGTCGTTGGTGCCGGTACCGCCGGTGCCGGCGTTGGCGGCCTCGACGAGCTCCAGCCGGCTGATCCCGGCCGCCCGCCCGACGTACCCGTAGTGGATGTTGGAGTAGATGTCGTACGAGACCTCGACGTCCCGGTCGGGGACCTTGAAGTAGAAGTCGTTCCTCGACTGGAGGTCGTAGCGCTTCTCCAGGATCGGTTTGTGGTCCCACGGACCACCGCTCTTGACCTGCTCGTACCAGATCGCGAGCCCCACCGCGCGCGGTCCGGCCATCGAGCCCGGTATCGGGTTGATGATGGCCCAGGGGCTCTCGCTCTGTTCCATGTTCTCCCGGATGGCGGCCACCTGCGAGGAGTCGATGTTGGTCTTCATCTCGCCGAAGATGTAGTCCGAGGCGTCGGTGAAGTGCGCTTCGCCCAGCCCGGCCTCGGCCTTGTCGAGCGTGTCGTACCCGCCGGGGTTGAACTCCCTGTCGCTGCCGCCGGTGTTGCGCCCCAGCGCCCAGGCCGCCGCGCGGTCCGCCTCGTGCGCGGCCGCACGGGCGTTGACGATCGCCCGCTCCATCTCCTCGATGTTCTTCTTGTCCCGGGCCTCCTGGTCGGGGTCGGGCTCGGCCACGCACTGCGCGGCCATCACCTTCCCGCCGGCCCCGACCACCAGGTTCAGCCGCGGCGCCTCCTGCTCGGCCAGCCGGAGCAGTTCCGTGCGGGCGGCGGAGATCGCCGTGTGGGCGTCCACCAGGACGCCGTGGATGGCGTCGGCCTCGGTCATGGCGTCGTACAGTTCCTTGGACACCTTGCCCATGAAGTCCTGCGCCGCGTCCGCGTCGGCGCCGCTCCAGTGGGCGCGGGTCGGAACGATCACCTGGTCGCGGTAGTTGCCCTGCTGCTCCCCGATCGCCCGGGCGGCCTTCGACCACTGGTCGGCCGCCTCCTTCAGATCGGCGAGGGGCGCGGCCAGCACTTGTTCGTATGTCAGCATGCTCATCCCCGTGCTGTGTTGCGATCCGCCCGCAGCGCGGGCGGTCAGTGGAACTGCGAACCCATGCCCTGCATCTGCTGCGCGATTCCGGCCTCGGTCGCGCCGTGGGCGTCGGCACTCCGGTCGAGGTTGCGGCCGGTGAGGTCGATCGCCTGGAGGACCGAGGCGCTCTGCCGGGACCAGCGCGTGACCGCCGCCTGGAGCGCCACGCCGAGCTCGAAGTCCTGCTGCTTCAGCATGCCGCCCGCCTTCTGGCTGGGCGCCTCCGGGCGCTTCGAACCGCCCTGGAAGGCCACCGATATGTCGCGGCAGTGTCCCGCGGACTGGTGCAGTGCACCCGTGTCGACGCTGATCCCGCCCGAGCCGCCGTTCCCGCCTTCCGGCATCCCTGTCGCCCCTTCGTCGTCGGCTTCACGGACCGGCGGAGAGGCCTCGCCCCGCCGACCGGCCCGAATCATCGCACGACTGTACGTTTCTGACGGGTGGAACGACAGTGGGGCGATCGGGACGACCGGAGGCCGGCCGTCCGCCTGTCAGTGGCGTGGTGCAGAGTGTGACGCAGCGCGTGCGGACGGACACCACCGAGGAGGGGCACCGTGTTCGACAGCCTTCACGAGGTCGACTGGGCCGCCATGGCCCACGCCCACGGCCCGGCCGACGACGTGCCCGGCATGCTGCTCGGCCTGCTCTCCGAGGATTCCGGCGAGCGCGCGGCGGCGCTGGACGACCTGGACGACTCCGTCCACCACCAGGGCGACGTGTACGACTCCACCCTCGCCTGCGTGCCCTTCCTCTTCGAGCTGGTCGCCGCACCGGGACGGCCCGACCGCGGGCCCGTGGTCGAACTGCTCACCGGCATCGGCGAGTCCGCGCACCACCACCCGCCGGCCGGGGAGGAGAGCGCGGGCGGGTCCGCCTGGCGCCTCCTCCTCGCCCGCGGCCGCGCCGCCGTCACCTCCCGCGCCGACACCTTCGTGCCGCTGCTCGCCGACCCCGACCCGCTGGTCCGCCGCCTCGCACCCCGGGCGCTCGCCCGGCTGCACCCCGACGGCCCCGCCACCCTCGGCCGGCTCCGTGGCCGGCTCCCGCACGAACCCGACACCGAAGCCCGCATCGCCCTCGCCGGCGCCGCGGCCGTGGTGGCCGGGCGCTTCCCCGGCCTCGCCGGGACCGTCACCGACTGGCTCACCACGCTCGCCGCCGACCCCGGCCAGCCCGCCGCGCTCCGCCTCACCGTCACCGCCCGGCTCGCCGACCGCGCCCCCCGCCCGCTGCCCGCCGACACCGTCGCGACCGCCGTCGACCTGCTGCACCGCATCCCCGCCGACCAGGCCGGCCGCTCCACCGATACCGCCCTGCGGACCCTCCACCGCGCCCTCGGCGACCGGACGGCCGACCGGGTGGCCCTCCTCACCGAGCAGCTCGCCGCCGGCGCCCCGGTGCTGCGCCGCGACGCCGCCCGGCAGACCGCCCTGCTGTTCCAGGAGCTCCGCGGCCCCTACGGCGGACTGGTCGCCCTGCTCGGCCGCCGACTCGTCGAGGAGGACCACGGCCCGGGCAAGGCGGCCGCCGCCGTCCTGGCGGACCTCTTCGGGCTCGCCGCCCCCGCGGCCGACGCCGCCGTCGAGCGCCTCGCCACGATCGCCGACCCGTGGGAAGGCGACCGGGACGACGACCGCCCCGATCCGCGCCACCTGCTCCGGATCCTCACCCGGCTCGGTGACCCCCGCGCCCTGCCGGCCCTGGCCGCCGCCCTCGACCGGCCGCTACTCCCGCACGACCTCGGCTTCCTGATCGCCGAGCTCGGCCCGGCCGCCGCCCCGCTCGCCACCCCGCTGCGCGAGCGCCTCGCCGCCCTGCCACTCGACCGCACCGCGCACCACGGCGAGGCCGACCCGCTGCTCACCGCCCTCGGCACGGTCGGCGGCGCCGACGCCGTCCCCGCCATCCTCCGCGTGCTGCGCGCCGTGCCCACCGGACCGACGGCCGGCTCCGCCCTGCGCGCCCTCACCCGGCTCGGTCCGGCAGCCGCCGCAGCCGGACCCGACCTGCGTGCGCTGCTCGCCGACCCCGCCTCCCCGCAGGCCCTCCCCGCCGCGGCCGCCCTCTGGGCCGCGACCGGCGACACCGCGGCCGTCCTGCCGCTCCTCCTCGCCCGGGCGGAGAGCGCCGACCCCTGGGCCCGCCGCGCCGCGGCCGAGGCCCTCACCCCGATCGGCCCGGCCGCCGCCGAGGCGGCCCCGGCCCTGCGCGCCATGCTCACCGCACCCGACGTGTGGGTCCGGGTCGACGGCGCCACCGCCCTCTGGCACACCACCGCCGACACCGGGGCCGTCCTCCCCGTCCTCACCACCGCCTGGGCCGAGAACCCGCACACCCGCACCGCCGCCGCGGCCTGCCTCACCGCCATGGGCCCCGCCGCCGCCCCCGCCCTCCCGCTCCTCCGCACCGAACTCGCCGCCACCCGCCGCCACAACGCCGGCTTCGGCAGCAGCCACGTCATCCACGACGACGAACGACTCCTCGCCACCTGCCGCACAGCCGCCGAGGCGATAGCCACGCCGTAGGCCGGCCCCGGCTCACGCGGCGGCGGCTCACACGGCGACGGGGTGAACGGGTCCCGGCCGCGAACTCCGCGTCAGAGGATCCCGCCCTCCCCGGGGTCGGTCGGGAGGGTGCGCACACCGCGGACCCGGTCGACCACCCTCCGTAGTGGAGTCGCCCCACCGGTGGGCCCGACGGTCCGCGGCCCGTCGGCGCGTCGCTCCGTCGGGAACGGGGGGAGCTCGGGGCGGTCGAGCCAGGCGGTGAAGAGGCCGCCGAGGGAGGCCTGCGAGTAGCGGGCGGCGTGGGCCAGGAAGTCCGCGGTGGAGACGACGCCGTGGCGGTTGAGCGTCGCCCAGTCCATCAGGAGGCGGAAGAAGGCCGGGTCGCCGACGGCGGTCCGGAGCGCGTGCACGGTGAGCCCGCCGCGCTGGTACAGGCGGTCGTCGAACATCAGCTTGCGGCCCGGGTTGCCCAGCCGGAGGTCCTGCGGGAGGCCGGACAGCAGGGCGTGCGCGATGGCGGCGTGCGAGGCGGCGGACGGGCCGCCGCTGTACTCGGACCAGAGCCACTCCGCGTACTTGGCGAGGCCCTCGTTCAGCCAGATGTGGCTCCAGTCGGCGATCGACACGCTGTTGCCGAACCACTGGTGGGCCAGCTCGTGGGCGATCAGCCGCTCGCGGTCCCAGCCGCCGCCGAGGTGGTTGGTGCCGAAGGTCGCCACGCCCTGCGCCTCGACCGGGACGTCCAGCTCCTCGTCGGCCAGCACCACCGCGTACTCGCCGAACGGGTACGGGCCGAAGACCTCCTCGAAATAGGCCATCATCCGCGGCTGGCGGTCGAAGTCGGCAGCGAAGGCGCCGGCCAGCCGCTCCGGCACGTAGCCGGTCTGCCGGACACCGGGGCGGTCGGCGAGCACGACCGGGAGGTAGGGGCCGATCGAGACGGTGACCAGGTAGGTCGAGGTCGGCGCGGACTGCTCGTACACCCAGGTCGTGCTGGACGCCCGGGTGGTGCGGGTGAGCGGCCGGCCGCCGACCACGACCGTGTACGGGGACGGCGTGGTCACCGCTATCTGGTACGTCGCCTTGTCGGCGGGCCGGTCGTTGCACGGGAACCAGGACGGCGCGCCGACCGGCTGGCTGGCGACCAGCGCCCCGTCGGTCAGCTCCTCCCAGCCGAGGCCGCCCCACGGGCTGCGCACCGGGCGCGGGTTCCCGGTGTAGTGCACCTCGACGGTGAACGCGGCCCCCGCCGCCAGGGCCTTCGCCGGGCGGACCCGCAGTTTGCCGGCCCGGTGGTTGTAGTGGGCCGCCTTGCCGTCCACCAGTACCCGGCCGATCCGGAACTCGGCCAGGTCGAGCGCGAACTCGGCCAGGGCCGGGCCCGCGACGGCACTGAGCCGCGCGGTGCCGCCGAGCCGGTTCGGGCCCGGCCGGTAGTCCAGCGCGAGTTCGTAGCGGTGGACCCTGTACCGCGGGTCCCCGCTGTTCGGGAAGTACGGGTCGGGCGCGGCGGTGGCGGCCGCCGGGGCGTGCTGGTGGTTCACCGGGCGGGATTTCACCGGGCTGTGCGCTCCCTGCAGGATTCTGGACGAGGTGGCGGACGTGGGGGGACCGGGCCGGTCACGAGGTGGTCTGCCACACCTCGATCGGGTTGCCCAGCCACCGCGTGTCCGCGGGGACCGACTCGGCGCGCATCACCAGCGAGGCGGGGCCCAGCGTGCTGCGTGCACCCACCGTACTGCCGGGCAGCACGATGCCGCCCGGGCCCAGGGTGGCGCCCTCGCGGAGGATGACAGTATCCATCCGCATGATCCGGTCGTGGAAGAGGTGGGTCTGCACCACGCAGCCCCGGTTGATGCTCACCCCGTCCCCGAGCGTGACCAGGTCGGCCTCCGGCAGCCAGTAGCTCTCGCACCAGACACCCCGCCCGACGCCCGCGCCGAGCGCCCGCAGCCAGAGGTTCAGCACCGGGGTCCCCGGGACCGAGCCGACCAGCCACGGCACCGCCAGCACCTCGACGAAGGTGTCGGCCAGCTCGTTGCGCCAGACGAAGCCGCTCCACAGCGGGTGCTCCACCGCCCGGAACCGCCCGACCAGCAGCCACTTCGCCGCCACGGCGACCAGGCAGGCCGCCCCGCCGGCGGCCAGCAGCACCAGACCGGACAGCAGCGCCGCCGCCACCGGCGACCAGGCGGCCGCCAGCCAGGAGAGCGCCGCGAGGGTCAGCGCACCCAGCGCCCCGGAGGCCAGCACCGGAACCAGCCGGCCCACCTCCACCAGCCCGCGCGCCCAGAGCAGCCGGGCCGGCGGCTCGTAGGTGAGGCTCTGGTCGGCCTGGTCGGCCGCCCGCGGCAGCTTCATCGGGGGCATGCCCAGGTAGGAGCTGCCCTTCTTGGCCTTCGCCGGCGTCGCCGAGAGCACGCCGACCAGGCCGCGCTTGGGGACGGAGCGGCCGGGTGCGGTCATCCCCGAGTTGCCGAGGAACGCCCGCTCGCCGACCTTCGCCTCACCGAGCCGCACCCAGCCGCCGCCCAGCTCGTACGGGGCGATCAGGGTGTCGTCGGCCAGGAAGGCGCCGTCCCCGACCGTGGTCAGGCTCGGCAGCGCCAGCACCGTGGACACCTCGGCGCCGCGGCCGACCTTCATCCCCAGCGCCCGCAGCCAGAGCGGCGTCACCAGACCCGCGTACAGCGGGAAGAGCACCTCCCGCGCCTGGTCCATCAGCTGGGTGACCGTCCACGCCTGCCAGCCGACCCGGCCGTGCAGCGGGTGCACCCCCGGTGCCAGCCCGATGCTCAGCAGGCGAACGGCAGCGACGAGCTGCGCCGCGTAGACCAGCCCGTAGGCCAGGGTGGCCGGGAGCAGGCCGAGCAGGGCGCCGCCGAGCGCCTCGCCCAGGCCCGCGCCGGGGTGGACGAACCCGGCGAGCACCGACAGCCCGGCGAGCGCCGGCAGGACCGGCAGGAGGCCCACGGCGGTGCCGCTCGCGCCGTAGAGCGCGGCCCAGCGGGCGTGGCGGGCCGGCCGCTCCTTGGGCCAGGTCCGCTCGGCGCGGCCCAGCTTGACGGCGGGAGCGCCGCCCCAGCGCTGGCCGGTCGGCACGTGACCGGTGACGCTGGAGCCGGGCACCACCTGGGCCCGCTTGCCGACCCGGGCACCCGGCAGCAGCGTCGAGCGGGTGCCGACCAGGGCGCCCGAACCGACCTTGACCTGGCCGACCTCCAGCCGGTCGCCGTCCAGCCAGTAGCCGCAGAGGTCGACCTCGGCCTCCACCGCGCAGCCCCGGCCCAGCTTGAGCATCCCGGTGACCGGCGGCAGCGAGTGCAGGTCCACCTCCGGGCCGACCTTGGCGCCGAGCGCCCGCGCGTAGCGGACCAGCCAGGCCCCGGAGAGCGAGGTGGCGCCGCTCACCTCGGCGAGCCGCTCGGCAGTCCAGAGCCGCAGGTGGGTGGAGCCGCCGCGCGGGTAGCTGCCAGGTCGCAGGCCGCGCAGCAGCAGCCGGGCGCCGCCGGCCGCGACGGCGAGCCGGCCCGGCGGGGAGAACAGCGCCAGCGCGCCCGCGCCGAGCGCCCACCAGGAGGCGGTCGGCGCCCACGGGTAGTCGCCGAACCAGGCGAGGACGTTGCCGAGGGCCAGCAGCGCGACCGTCCAGCGCAGCCCGACCACGGTGAACAGCGGGATCAGCAGGAGCAGCTGGAGCAGCTTGGCGCGGGTCGGCACCGGCGTGATCGTGCGGGCCTCGCCGCCGTCCGCCGCCGTTCGCTCCAGGTGGCGGGCGAGCTTGCGCAGCGTCGGCTGCTGGTAGATATCGAGCACGGCGGCGCTCGGGTAGCGGGTGCGCAGCAGCGTGGTGAGCCGGGCGGCGGCCAGGCTGCCGCCGCCGATCGCGAAGAAGTCCTCGCGCGGGCCGCTCACCGGCACGCCGAGGATCTCGGTCCACTGCTCGGCCAGCCAGGCCTCGGTGCCGTAGAGCTCCTCCGTGGGGCCGGCCGTCTCCAGGCCGGGCAGCGGCCACGGCAGGGCGTTGCGGTCGACCTTGCCGGAGGTGCGGGTGGGCAGCGAGTCGACGGGCGCGAGCAGTGGGACGAGGGCGGCCGGCAGTTCGGTGCGCAGCTGTGCGACGGCCTGCTCGCGGTCCCAGCCGTCCTTGGTCACCAGGTAGCCGACCAGCAGCTGGTTGCCGCCGCGCGCGGTGCGGACGGCGGCCGCCGCGCCGGCCACGCCCGGCAGGGCCTGGAGGGCGGCGTCGACCTCGCCGAGTTCGATCCGGCGGCCGCCGAGCTTGATCTGTTCGTCGGCGCGGCCGAGGAACAGCAGGCCGGCGGGGTCGGCCTGGACGAGGTCACCGCTGCGGTAGGCGCGCTCCCAGCCGAGCGAGGGCAGCGGCGCGTACTTCTCGGCGTCCTTGACCGGGTCGAGGTAGCGGGCCAGGCCGACGCCGCCGATCACCAGCTGGCCGGTGCCGCCCGACGCGACCGGCTCGCCGCTCTCGTCGACGACGGCGAGGTCCCAGCCGTCCAGCGGCAGGCCGATCCGGACCGGCCCGTCGCCGGTCAGCAGGGCCGCGCAGGCCACCACGGTGGCCTCGGTCGGCCCGTAGGTGTTCCAGACCTCGCGGCCTTCGGTGACCAGGCGCTGCACCAGCTCGGGCGGGCAGGCCTCGCCGCCGAAGATCAGCAGCCGGACCTCGTTCAGCGCCTCGGCCGGCCAGAGCGCGGCCAGCGTGGGGACGGTGGAGACCACGGTGATCTCCTGGTCGGCGAGCCACGGCCCGAGGTCGGCGCCGCTGCGGACCTGCGAGCGCGGGACGGGTACCAGGCAGGCGCCGTAGCGCCAGGCCAGCCACATCTCCTCGCAGGAGGCGTCGAAGGCGACCGACAGGCCGGCCATCACGCGGTCGCCGGGGCCGATCGGCTCGTCCTGGAGGAAGAGCGCGGCCTCGGCGTCGACGAAGGCGGCGGCGTTGCGGTGGGTGACGGCGACGCCCTTGGGGCGGCCGGTGGAGCCCGAGGTGAAGATGATCCAGGCGTCGTCGGCCGGGGTCGGCCGGCGCGGCGCGGTGGCGGTCCGTTCGGCGGTGGCGGGCTGCTCGTCGGTGGTGCCCCGTCCGGCGGTGGTGCCCCGTTCGGTGGTGCTCCGCTCCGCGGTGACGGTGAGCGCGCGCCCGGCGCCGAGTACGGCGGCGACGGCGGCCTCCTCGAAGACCAGCTGGGCGCGCTCGTCCGGGTCCTCGGCATCCACCGGGACGTAGGCGGCGCCGGCGGCGAGGACGCCGAGGATGGCGATGTAGAGGTCGTTGGTCCCGGACGGGACGCGGATGCCGACCCGGTCGCCGGCACCGATCCCGGCGGCGGCCAGCCGGCGGCGCTGCTGCTCGACCTCGGCGGCCAGCGCCCGGTAGCTGAGCACGGTCTGCCCGTCGTCCAGGGCCGGCTCGTTGGGGTGGGCGCGGACGGTGGCGTCCAGGACGTCGACCAGGGTGCGCGCGGCGGGCGCCGGGCGGCCGGGGAAGAGGGCCGGTCCGGCGGTGGGCGCCTCGGCGGGGTTGTCGTCGGCAGGATCGCCGTCGACGGGGTTGCCGCCGATGGGGGTACCGCCGGGGGCGGGCGTACCGCCGGGGGCGGGCGTACCGCCTGGGACGGGGGGCGTCGGGGCCTGCGGGGTCTGCTCCGTCTGGATTGGTTCAGCTGTCATGGCAGCCCGTGCGCTCCTCATCCTCGCCCCTGTCCCGACCGGTGCCCGTCCCCTGGGGGCGGTGGGAGCACTCGTCTGGTCGGGTGACCCCACTCCGGGGCCGGAGCGGACAACCCGACCGATGGTAGCCCCGGGTGATGAACGGGATACTGCCCGACACTCCGCCCAACTAGCCCTCGACCGGCTGAATCTGACTGGCCATCAGGAGAGAACTGAGCTGCCGTGAGTCGATGGTGACGAGCCGTCAGCTGTTTTGACGGACCGTCAGCTGTTTTCCGGGGCCGTGATCCATGCCACACCGGATTGTGCTCCTTTCGGGTGCCGGCCCGGCCCCGGCGGCCCGGTTCCGGGCCGCCGGAGTGTCCGGGAACTCGTCGCCGGATCAGCGGAAGGCGTCGAGATGCTCGTGCAGGAACGCCTCCAGGGTACGTGGGGTGCGCCCGGTCAGGCGGGTTATGGCGTCACCGGGTGACTCCGGACGGTGAACGGCGAGCTGCTGGATCTCCGCCACGTGGGCCGCCAGCCAGTCGGGCATCCCGGCCCGCCCGACGAGGTGGGCGCGCAGTTCCCACGGGGCGAGGTCGACGTACCGGACGGGTCGGCCGAGCAGTCCGCCGAGCAGGCCGGCCAGCTCGGGGTGGCTGTACGCCCGCCCGCCGGTCAGCTCGTACGTGCCGCCGGCCGGCTCCGGCCGGGTGAGCACGGAGGCCGCGACGTCGCCGATGTCCCGGCAGTCGATGTAGTTGCACGGGGCGTCGCCCATCGCCCCGTGGAACAGCCCGGCGGCGGCGATCCCGGGGGCGAGCAGCAGGAGCTTCTGCATGAACGCGTACGGGCGCAGCACGGTCGCGGTCACGCCCGACGCCCGCAGGTGCTCCTCCACGCGGTGGTGGCCGCGGGAGACGGCCACCGGGGAGTCCGGCTCGGCGGCGGGTGCGGAGATCTTCACGATGTGCTCCACGCCGGCCGCCGCGGCCGCGTCGATGACGCGCAGCTCGTGCTCGACCTGCTGCGGGCCGTTGGCCATGGTGAGGAGGAGCCGGCGGGTGCCGTGGAGGGCCGCTCGCAGCGAGGCCGGGTCGCCGGCGTCGGCCGGTACCGCCTCGACCAGGGCCCGGGTGCGTTCGTCCAGCCCGGCCAGGAGCCGGGCGGGGTCGCGGCTGAGGGCGCGGGCCGGGATGCCGAGCCGGGTGAGGCTGCGCAGGGTCGCGCCGCCGGTGGCGCCGGTGGCGCCCAGGATGGCGATCATGTCGTCTGCCTTTCGGGGGTGTGGGGGGGGGGGTGGTCAGTGCTGCCGGGGCCGGCGCGCGCGGCTGCCGCGCCAGCGCCAGGTGATCGCGGTGGCGGCGATGGCGGCGGACACCGGCAGGTCGACGGGCAGCCGGGCGGGCCACGGGCTGTGCGCGAGGCCCGGCACCTCCGGCAGCCACTGTGCGCCGGACCAGCCGAGCAGCAGGGCGAGGCCGGCGGCGGTGATCCCGAAGGCGGCCGCCAGCAGTGCGCGCGGGGGCCGGAGTGTCCAGGAGTGTGCCGGGCGGCGGCGCAGGCGGGCGCCGACCAGGGCGGCGACCAGGGCGGAGGTGCCGGCGATGGTGGTGGCGGCCGCGATCGTCAGCTCGGACCGCCCGGTCACCGCACCGCCGATGCCGGCTGTGACGGCGGGCATGGCGTAGGAGACCAGCACTTCGCGCCAGAGGACGAACGGCGGCGGCTGGGCGGGGGAGCGGGAGGTGTCGGTCACTGTGGTGTCCTCATTTGATTTGGCGACTAACTATTAGTGATTAGGCAGCTAACTACATGGGTGTGCGGCGGCCTGGCGGGCCCGGCGCTGCCGGGGTCGGGCGGTCTGCCGGTCGCGTGGTGCAGGTGGTGCGCGTGGTGCGGAGGGTGGGTGCTCGGTGGTCGGCCGGTGAACGGTCGGTCGGTGGTCAGTCGGCCGTCAGTGCGGACATGCCCTCGACCAGCCGGGCGAGCAGGTCCAGGAACATCGCCCGCTCCTCGGTCGAGAGCCCGCCGACCATGGCCTCCATGCGGGCGAAGTGGTCGGGCGCCAGCTCTCGCAGCCGCCCGGCGCCGGTCTCGGTGAGGATCACCACGTTGCCCCGGCCGTCCTCGGTGGACGGCCGCCGGGCGACGAGGCCCTCGCGTTCGAGCCCGTCGACCAGGCCGGTCACGGTCGCCCGCGACACCCCGAGGCTCGCGGCCAGCTGGGACGGCGACTTCTCGCCGCCGTGGTCCTCCAGGTCGGCGAGCAGCCGGTAGCGCCCGGTGGAGAGTCCGAAGCGGGAGAAGTGCGCCTCCCCGGCCTGACCCAGTCGTGCACCCGCCGCCATCAGCCGGGCGGCCACCAGGACGGCCTGCGGATCGGCCGACAGGCCGTACCGGCTGAGCTGCCGCCGGGCCTGGTCGAGCGTGGGCGCACCGTGGCCGGTGTCGCCGTGCGGGGGGTGGTGCTGGGTCATGAAAGTAATATGGCGGCTAATCATCTGCCGCGTCAAGGCCGGCCGCCCGGGGGCCGGCTCCACCGGCCGACCCCCGGGCGGGCGGCGGGTCAGGGCCGGGTTGCGGCGGGCGCGATCCGGGGCGGGGTCCAGTCGGCGTGGCGGAGCACCGTGCGGACCATCGCGCCGGACGGCGTCAGGCGGATCGCGATGTTCCGGGCGGCCCCGACCGTGCGCGACACCTCCGTCTCCGACGACGCGTACGCGCGGAGCCGGCGGGAGGAGGCGGACGCGCTGTTCGAGGA
>NZ_JBEYVJ010000092.1:0-26180 GCF_040643935.1 Kitasatospora sp. NPDC047058
GCCGTCCGGCAGATCCTGATCCGATGGAGTCCCACCACGTCCTCCGACCGTCCCACCTCCGAGGTCAAGGCGTACCAGCGGCACCTGCGTGAGGTCGCGCACCAGGCCGAGACTCTCGCCGCGAAGCTGCCCACCACCCGTACCGCCGCTGCCGCCGGCGTCCCCGACGCCCGCGACGTCGCCGCCCACCTGCGCGCGATGCAGGAACTGCAGACCACCACCCTGTCGGCAGCCGACTTCTCCGACCAGTTCCCGGCACACCCCACCACCATGACAGCCGCCCGGCTCACCGCCCTTTCCCTGGCCCGCGCCCATGCCGGAGCCACCGAGGCCACACGGCACCTGTCGTACCTGCTCCAGCACGCCGTGAGTGCCGACGTCTGGGCCCTTCCCGACGCCCAACCGGTCAACGCCGCCGCCGTCTACAGCGCCACCGCCACCGAACTGCGCCGGACTGCAGGGCAGTTGCGCATCGACGCCGACCACCTTGCCTCCGCCGGCGTCTCCGCCGTCCCCGCCCGTCCCCGCCGCTCCGCCGCCCTCACCGTGACCCAGCGGATCCGCCGCGTCCTGCCCGGCCGCCGGACCGACCCTCTCCCGATCGCCGCGCTGCCCCGCAGCAGCGCCCCCGCTCCCCGCCGCTGACCCCAAGGACCCACCCTGACCACCACCATCTCACCCGACCGCCAGGCCCAGTGGCTGCTCGGTACTGCCGCTGACCTGCATCGATTCAGCGAAGAGCTGTTCAGCATCTACTGCCACCGCGATCCGCTGCCCGACCGCCTCGGCGCCGTCCTGGACTCCATGGCCGACGTGCAGAAGACGCTGCTGGCCAACGCGATCGACGAGTACGACACCACGGCCGCCGACTCCACCAGGCCCGAGGACATCGCCTGGCGGCGGGGCACCCTCGCCTACGCCTACGCCGGCCTGCTGACCGCGAAGGCAATCCTGCGCGCCCAACCCGCCCTGGTCGCCGTCACCCTCAAGCGGCTCAGCCCCGAGTCCGACCGGTGGCCGCACCGCACCGCCTACTTCAAGTCCCTGGCCGCCTCCCGCGGCGTCCTCGAAGAGGCGGTCTGGAAGCTCAAGGAGGTCGCGGCGGACTTGACCGGCCCCGAGCCGGACTTCCTCACCCTGACCGGCGATGCCGCGATCGTGCTCACCCGCTCCGCCTCCCTGTACCAGCGCCCGGCCAAGCCCGTCACCGCGAAGAACGCCGCCGGCCCCGGCGCAACAGTGCAGGTGTCACCGCCCGCCGTGGCCGCCGCGACCGCCCGCAGCGGGGCCCGCCGATGAGGGCGCCGGGCGGCGGGTGGCCGCGTATCGGAAGCATGTGCTCCGGCTACGGCGGGCTGGACCTGGGTGTCCAGGCCGTCCTCGGCGGAACCGTGGCGTGGCATGCCGAGATGAACCCCAACGCCGCCTCGATCCTCGCCCACCACTGGCCTAGAGACGCCAAATCACGGCGATATCACCGCAGTTGACTGGAGCCGAGTCGAGCCAATCGACGTTTTGACGGCAGGGTTCCCCTGTCAGGACCTGAGCGTGGCCGGCAAGCGCGCCGGGCTCGTCGAGGGCACCCGCTCCGGACTGTGGCTGACCATCGCCCGCGCGATCGACGTCCTCAATCCGAAGTTGGTGATCATTGAAAACGTCCGCGGAATCCTCAGCGCAGCCGCTGGGACGCCAGCCGATGGCGACGTGGAGTGCGGCTGGTGCGATCTGGGAGACGGCGGAGGTGAGCCTGCTCTGCGGGCACTCGGCGCGGTTCTCGGAGACCTGGCCGACCTCGGGATGGATGCGCGGTGGACGGTGCTACCCGCTGCCGCCGTCGGCGCCCCCCACCGCCGTGAGCGGCTGTTCCTCGTCGCCTGGCCTTCCGACGCCGAAGGCCCGCGATGCGAAGGGGCCGGATGCGAAGCGGGAGGATCTCGGGCATGCGGTCACCCTGCTGAAGACGCCGACCTCGAACTTGGGCTCGATTGGCGGGAGCCAGCACCCGGACAAGCGGCGCCAGGGCGGCCACGGGCCGAACCTGAGCGACGAGGTGGAGCACCTGCTCTTCCCGACGCCGAAGGCATCCGACGGAACACACGGAGGCCCGAACTCCCGTGGCAGCAAGGGGGATCTCACCCTGCCGTCAGCGGCAGCGCAGCTGCTGCCGACACCGAGGGCCTCGGACACGGGGACGCCCGGGCGCCGGGCGGGGGCGGGGTTCCGCCCGCCGCTGTCGGCGGTGGTGCTGCCGATCTGGGAGCAGGACAGCTCGGGCTGAACCGGTGGGGCCCGTACGGGCCGGCCATCGCCCGCTGGGAGCGAGTCACCCGCCCCGCCCCGGAGCCGACCGACGAGCGGGGGCGGCTCGCCCCCGCCTTCGTCGAGTGGATCATGGGCGTCGGCGAGGGCCACGTCACAGCCGTTCCGGGCCTGTCCCGCTCCGCCCAGCTGACCGCCCTGGGCAACGGTGTCGTCCCCCAACAGGCTAGCCGGGCAATGGAGTTGCTGGGAGTGGCCGACCTGCTCACCGCCGCCCGCTGCTGCGGTCGGCGGTGAGCAGGGGAGTGCTTATACACCAAGTCCGGCCCGATACGTCGGGCCGTCGAGCGCACATCCTCGTGTCATCACCCGCCGACGAGAGGCACCCGCCCCTTTGACCACCCCCGAGCCCGACCCGACGTCCCCGCCGGACGGCTACACCAACGCCCAGCTCGACGTGCTCACCGCGAAGCTGTCCGCTCTCGCGGCGGGATTCGACCTGCAGGCCGAGCAGCTGGCCAGCATGACTACCGCCCTCGACCCCGAGGACGACGGCGATCCGGATGCCGCTGGCGGCGCCGAGCCGCTGTTCATCCTCGCCTTCGACGACCCGCAGTACGACCTGGAACTGGAGCTGATGACCCCATGGGTAGACGAGATCTGGACCAAGATCTACGGGCCCGAGACCACCGCCGGCAAGCCCTGGTGCCCGAGGTGGAAGGAGCACCCGGAGGCGGTCGCCCGGCTGCACGCCGTCTGGCTCGCCTGGCAGGCCGCCCTCGACCCCGAGTCCGGTGCCGCCGGCCCCAGTTCGTGGCAGCGAGACCACCTGGAGCCCGCGCTGATGAAGCTCCGCTCCGCGGACGGCCCGTTCGCCGCCTGCACCAGCAGCGGTGGCCACATCAGCCACCGCGTGCTGCCGCACCCCGCGCTCACCGACACCACCCCTGCCGCCCACCCCCTGGCCTGACCGAAAGAGCCGAGACCCTTGCCCGACTTCAACCTGACCGGATGGCGTCCCGCCGACGCCGCCTCCGCCGAGGCCCAGGTGGAACTCCTCGCCGCCGAGGACGCGTACGAGCTGCTGACCGAGGTCAACCACGACCACGACGGCACCAGCGACGACTTCCTCCTCTTCGAGGACGTCGCCGGCTACACCGAAGGAAGCCTGCCCGCAGTCGCCGCCCACCTCCACTACGGCGAGGACGGCACGTCCTTCAGCCTCGTCACCGAGCGCATGCCGACCTTCGCCCTGGCTGCGTCCTGGCTCGCCCAGCGCGGCGCCGAGACCGACGCCTTCCTCGACCGGGCAGGCCACCCCGGTGCCCCGGCCGACGCCCGCAGCGCCTCCGCCGCCGCCCGCCTGCTGGAGTCCGGTTCCCGCTACCGGCTGGTGGAGCACGGCGCCGAGCCCGGCGAGACCTGGGCCATGCTGCGCGATGGCAGCGCCGCCGGAGCCGACCGGCCGTTCCTGCTGCACCTGGAAACCGTCGACCCGGACCGCGGCTACACCCTGCGCGAGGGCTCCTTCGGCTCACCGCAGGAGGCCCAACAGTGGCTGGAGAACCGGCGCACCCCCCTTCCGCCGGTCGCCGACGGGGACGTCACCGTCGTGGTCAGCCCGCAGGCCAACGCCGCCCGCACCCGCACTGGCACCGGCCAGCACCGGCCGGTCGCCGCAGAGCCCGCACCCGCCCTCGCCACGCCGGCGGCGACACCTCGCAGGGCTGTCCGGTGACCACGCCCACCCGGCCGCTGGCTGGGTTCAGCGCCCACCCCGAGGCTCTGGACGACCTGCTGTCCGTGCCGCAGCACGTGCGGATGCTGGCCCTGGGCTACCTCGGACGGCTGGTGCGCGCCGAGGTCCGCGGCCCCCTCCTCGAAGAGCAGGGCGAGCGCGACCTGCGCGGCGCCAGGAAGCTCTACCTGGACGACGCGCTGGACTACCGGCTCGTCTACGTGGAACGCCGCGCACCCCACAACCCGCGGCACCTGCTGGGCATCCACCTGGTCGCCGTCGGCGAGCGTCGGGAGGTCGCGGTCTACGAGACCGCGGCCCGCCGGCTGCGGCAGGCCGCCGTCCAGGAGGCGAGGCGCTCCGGGATGCCGGCCCGCTTCCAGGCAGCCCTCGCCTCCTCCACCCGGACCTCCCCGGCCCAGTTGGCCGCCTCCGCGCCCGCCCCGGCCGGGGTGTCCCCGGCCGTCGCCCTCTCCCCGCCCGCCCGCCCGCGCTGACGTCGCCCGCCTGCCCAACCGCACGCCTGAAACAGGAGATCAACCAGTGTCGACCGCCACCGCCACCGCCACCACGCCCGTCACGTCGCAGCCCTCCGTCGGCTCCGTCCAGGGGGCCGCCGAAGTCCTCTCCATCCGGTGGGCCACCCGCATCCTCCACGCGCTGCGGCAGGGCACGGCGAGCAGTAGCGGCCTCCTGGCGGCCGACCCGGCCATCCCGGTGAGCAGCGCGTACTCGGTCGTCCGCGTGCTCACCGGGGCCGGCGTCATCACGCGGATCCCGACCGGTGCGGCCCGGTTCGACCTCACGCTGTCCGCGAAGGGCAAGGCGCTGGCGCCCGTGCACGCCGCGGCGCTCTCCTGGGCCCAGCGCTACCCCCGTTCGGGCGTCGAGGGCGAGCAGGCGCCCGAGATGATCGAGGAGGCGCTGGGTCTGCTGGCCAGCTCGCACACCGTCCCACTGCTCAGCGACCTGGCCGGCCGTGAACCGCAGGTCTACCCGCAGCTGGTCACCTCCCTGGACGCCCGCGACAAGGCCGCGGCGTACCAGCGGCTGCTCACCCTGGAGGAGCGCGGCCTCGTCTCCCGCAGCGGCACCCGCCGCGCCTACCGGTGGAGCGCCACCGAGGCGGGGCTGGCGATCGGCCGGGTGTACGGCGCCCTGGCGACCTGGGCCTGCGCCGTCCCGGCCCAGAGCACCCCGGGCAGGCCCGGCACCGTGCTGGCCGCCGCCGGCACCAAAGCCGTCGTCGTGCACAGCCCGGCCCAGGGCGAGCTGTTCTCCTCGCCGCAGCGCGCCGAGCGGCCGGTGAGCGCCCGTGCCACAGCCGCCGCCGACCTGCGCAGCATCACCCTCCACCTGACCTTCTCCCACGCCCCTGCGCCGCAGCCGCCCGCTCCGCTGCTCGCCACCGCCTCCGGCCACCGCCGCTGACGAGCCCCCGGCCGCTTCTGCCTGTTCCGCACCACCCGAGGTCCATGATCAAGCCTTCCCCGTCCTCCCTCCCTCCGAGCAGCACACCCGTCCCCGCCGACGGCGAAGCCGCCCAGGCCCCCCACGTCCTCCTCGGCGACGGCGCGGCTCGGGGTGCCGGCAGCCCAGCGCCGATGCCTGCCGCAGGCGTCAGCCGGTCCGGCGGGCGGTCCATCCTGCGCACCCCGCACGTCGCGCCGCTGCTGGCGGGCACCCTGGTGGGCCGTCTGCCGGCGGCGATGGCTCCGATCGCCGTCCTCCTGGCCGCATGGGCCGATCACGCCCCCACCGCCCTCGGCGCCGTCCTGGCCGCGTTGTACGCGCTGGCCGGGGCGGTGGGCCAGCCGTTGCTCGGCCGGGTGGTCGACCGCTCCGCGCTGGCCGCCGTCGCCCTGCCCGCCGCTGCGGTCTCGGGCGGAGCGTTCACCGCGCTGGCCGTCGTGGACTGCACCGCCCAGCCGATCACCGCGGCCGTGCTGGCGGTCGTGGCAGGTCTGAGCACGCCTCCGCTTGAGTCAGGCTTGAGGGCGATGTGGAGCCGGCTGGTCGACCCGAGCCGCCACCACAAGGTCTTCGCCCTCGACTCCGCCTCCCAGGAGGTGGTGTTCGTCGCCGGACCTCTGCTGGCCACGGCGGTGTGCCTGCTCGCCTCGCCCGCCTGGGCGCTGATCGCGTGCGCGGTGGCCGGCTTCGCGGGCACCCTGGCCGTTGCCGCACGGGCTCCGGCCCGTGTCCGGTCCGCGGCACGCGCGGTGCACTGGCTCGGTCCGCTGCGCTCGACCGGCCTGCTGGTCCTGCTCGCGGCGTCGGTCTTCTTCGGAGTGACGCTCGGCTCGTTCACCGTTATGGCGCTGTCCTACGCGGAGCGGCACCACCAGGGGTGGCTCGCCGGCGTGCTGCCGGCCGCGCTGTCGCTGGGCAGCCTCGTCGGCGGCGCGGCGTGGGCCCGGCTCAAACGCCCGTGGCCACCCGGCCGGGCTCTGCCCGTGATCGGCGGCGCGTACGCCGCCGCCTTCGCCGTCCTGCTGCTGCCCGCACCGCCGTGGCTGATGATCACGGCGAGCGTCCTGCCGGGGCTGTTCCTCGCCCCGTGGCTGGCCTGTGCCTTCCTGGCCTGCGACCACCTGGCTCCGCGCGGCACCGCGACCGAGGCCGCCGCCTGGCTGATCGCGGCGATCGGCCTCGGCCAGGCAGTCGGCACTGCGGTCGCCGGCCAGCTCTCCGCCGCCGGCCACACCGCCACGGCCTTCGTCCCGCTGCTCGGCGCCGCAGCTGCGGCAGCCGTCCTCGCCTTCGGCCGTACCCGCCTTCGCATCCCCAACTGACCTTTGGAGTTCCCCTACTTGAGCACCATGAACGCCCGCCGTGCCTCGCTGATCGCCGTTGTCTGGGACTGGAACGGCACCCTTCGAAATGACGTGGCCGACCACCTCGCGGCACTCAACGCGACGCTGCCCGCGCTCGGCCACCGCCCGATCACCCTGGACACCTACCGGGCGGTCCACCGGATGCCCATCCGGGGGATGTACGACGAACTGCTGGGCCGCACCCTCAGCGACGAGGAGTGGCTGGCCACCGACGCCGACTTCCTCACCGAGCTGGGCCGCCGCCCGGTCCGGCTGCAGGACGGCGCCCACCACCTGATGCTGCGCTTGGGGGCCCGCGGCATCCGGCAGAGCCTGCTCTCCCTGACACCGCATCAGCGCCTGGTCGAGGAGGTGGAGCAGGCGGGCATCGCCGGGCTGCTGGCGCGCCACGACGGACGCCACGGCCCGGCGGTGCGCACCAAGGCCCCCGCTCTGGCCGCCCACCTCGCCGCGCTCGGCAACACCGTCGCCCCGTCCCGCACCATCGTGATCGGCGACAGCGTGGACGACGCCGTCGCCGCCCGCTCGGTCGGCGCGGTGCCGGTCCTGTTCACCGGCGGCCTGCACGGCGCCGCCCGCCTCGCCGCCGACGGTGCCCCGCTCGCGGACACCCTGGAGGACGCCGTCACCGCCGGCCTCGCGGTCATCACCGGGCAGCAGCTGGCCACAGCGTGAGCGCCGACAGCGGACGCACGATCGCCGCCTGGAGGCCGCGGGTGCCCGGCAACACCGACCTGGGCAGCCGACTCGTGTGGTCCGAGCTGCAGGCCGAGCAACCCGAGGACCTGCCCGGGCACCGCACGGCCACCCTCCACGGCGCGGTCGCCGACCTGATCGTCTCCACCGCCAACAGGCTCGACGGCGTTCAGATCCGGGTGGTCGCTCTCGCCGCCTCCCTGCGGGACGACCTCCAGCGCATCGCGGCCGGCCACGACGCCGACCTGCCCGTCACCACCGGCGTCCTGCGCGGCAGCGCTGTCGACCTCGACCTCCTGGTTGCCCGCCGCAGCGAGCTGCACCGCTCGCTGACCGCGCTGATCGACGTCTATAAGGAGCTGCCCACCTTCGTCCCGCCACCGACCACGGCCCCGGTGCCGACGGCGAAGAGGGCACCAGCGGCCGGCCGGCTGCCGCCGCGGCAGGAGGAGGCGTTGCGGCTGGTCGGCTCGTCCACCGTCACCATCTTCAAGGGCGTGCGCGGGTCGGTCAGGGTCGTGGCCGGCGGGGCCGACGTCAAGGTCGCCACCGTCGACGCCCTGATCGGCAAGGGCCTGGTTGACCACTACGAGCGCAAGGACCTGTTCCGGGGCCACGATCTGACCCTCACCCCCGAGGGACAGACCAGGTACGAGGCCCTCACCGCGAAGCCGCCCGCCGCCCGCTCGGCCGCCGCCCTTGCCCGGCCGACCGGTCTGCCCGCAGCGCCGGAGGCACCCGCAGCGGTTGCCGTCGCCGTGTCACCGCCGACGGGCCGGTCCCGGCGCTGACCGCCGCCCCCACCTCAGCGGGCCCGCCGAGCCCGGTCCTTCGACCACACTCAGGAGACCCCTCATCGGAAGCTGGGACACCGGTCCGTTCCACAACGACGCCGCCAACGACGCCGCCGAGCGCTTCGACAGCCTCTTCCCCAGCGAGCTGCCGCCGTGGCTCCACCGCCTCTTCGACGTCGCGGTCGCCATGCCGCAGGGCCCGCTCGACCCCGACATGGCGCAGGAGGTCATCGCCGCCGCGGCTGTCATCGCCTCGCAGTGCCCGGGCGGAGGCGACGTCAACCTCAACAGCGGCCCGCGCGAGCCGGTCCCGACTCTGCCGACCGACCTCCGGCCGAAGGCGGTCGCCGCCCTCGACCGCGTCCTCGCCCACGCCGACGCCGAGGTGGACCGCTGGTTCGACCGTGCGCGAGGCGAGCGCTGGCTCAGCGGGGTGGAACAGATCCGCCTCGTCCTCCAAGAGGAGCCGTCGGCAAGCCCGGCCCCTGCTGCGGAGCCCCGGCGGCAGCGGCAGGTGTTCGCCGGCCAAAAGCTCCTCCAGGACCGGTTCGGCGTCGAGAACACCTGGGACCTGCCCGAGCGCCACTCCAAGGAGTCGCTGACGCACATTCTCGCCGAGATGCTGGAGCACCAGGCGTACGAGGTGGACACGCTCGACCGGGAGCTGCGCGCGACGGCCTCCCGGGCGGGCGAGACGCTGGCGCAAATCGCCGAAGGCAAGCACACGGCGGTCCAGACCAACGGCGTCCTGCGCTTCACCGGCGTCGAACTGGAGACCGTCGGAGCCCGTTTCGCCCTCGCCAGCCGCGACCTCCAGGACCTAGCCGCCCGGTACCAGCACGCCGCCGCCAACGGAACGGACCCGGCCGTTGCCCCGCGGTCGGCGGCTGCCCGGACCCGGACCACGCCCAGCACCGCTGCCGAGGCCGGGCCTACGCCGGCAGCAATCGCACCACCCGCCGCCTCCCACCGCCCGCACCGCCCGTAAGGACCCCCGCCCCGCCCACCGCCGGGTACCTTCCCGGCCTGCGGCATTGATCACAAGGACTGACTCATCACCACCACTCTCAGCACGGCCGGCTTCGACGTCGATGCCCTCGACCCCGCCACCGCCCAGGACGAGTCGGCGCACGAACGGCTCTCGCTCGACCTCAACATGCTCACCCTGCTGGCCGTCCAGAACGCCGAGAACCCGCACACCGAACTGCTGACGGACAGCTACTTCCTGGTCCACGACGGCACCATGACCTGGGACATCCCCGGATCCGCGCAGTACGCCGCCGTCCACGTCCAACGCGACCTCGGCGCGGGCAGCTACCGCTTCGACTACAGCCGCCACGCCATCGCCGCGCTCGCCCAGAACTGGCTCGCCGCCCGCGGCGCGGACCCGGCCCTCACCGTCCCCGCCGTCGAAGGCCAGCCGGAGGGCGACGCGGAGACCCGGGAGCTGGAGGAGTTCCTGGCCCGCTCCGGGGCCCGCTTCGAGGTCGTCGACGACTACACGTACGACCAGCCGGACTTCTACAAGACCTGGATCATCGCCCGGGACACCGCTCCCGAGCCCGGCCGGCTGCCCGTCCGCGTTCTCCTTGAGGAGGTCGACCTGGAGGCCGGCTGCTACACCCTGCGCCAAGGCGGCTTCGCCAGGGTCGACGACGCGCGGGCCTGGGTCGACCGGCTGGGCGAGCCAGGCAATTCGCTGCCGCCGCTGACCGCAGCCCCCAGCGCCCGCGCCGCCGGCGCCGGGGCCCACGGCTCGGCCGCGGTCACGCTCTCGGCCCCGAGCCCTGCCCCAGCACCCGTAACGGCCGAGGGCCGCCCCGCCGGGCCGAAGCACCGCTGACGCCCTCTCACTCCCTGGAAGGACCGCGCATCTCCTCGACCGACAGCACCCAGTCGCCGGCCGCCATCGGGCCGCAGCGGCGACCACGCACGACGGAGCGCCGCTCCGTGCAGATCACGGTACGGTTCACTCCGGCTGCCATCGCCGCCATCGGCGAGCGCGCCGCCGCCGAGCGCCTCACGATCGCCGGGTTCGTCGGCACCGCCGCCCTGGCCGCCGCTCAGTGCGGCGATCCGCTCCACCGCCCCGACCGCGACCCGCGTCGCCCGCTCGCCGAAGCCCTCGACCGCGTGGCGGGCGAGCTGAACACCGCCGTCGCCACCGTCCGCAGCTCAGGCGACGGGCCGGGGCGGGAGGCCGCGCTCGCGGTCCTGCCGAACCTCGCCGAGCGGACGTACACCGTCCTGGACGCCGTGCTGGAGGCGTCGTGATCCCCGACGTCTCCCGGGGCAACGGCATCCGACCACTGCTGGCCTACCTCTACGGCCCCGGCCGGCGCGAGGAGCACGAGGACCCGCACCTCGTCGCCGCATGGGACCTGCACGGCGCCCCCGACCCGGGCCGTGACCCGGACGCGACCATCAGCCGCCTGGCCGCACGGCTCGACCAATACGCCCAGCTGCGCGCCGCCGAGCTGGGGACGATGCCGCCGAACAGGGTGTGGCACTGCGCGGTGCGGACCGCCCCCGAGGACCCGGTCCTGGACGACGCCCAGTGGGCCGAGGTCGCCCGGCGCATCGTGCGGGCCACCGGCATCGCGCCCGAGAACGAACCGGCATGCCGGTGGGTGGCCGTTCGGCACGCCGTCCACCACATCCACCTGGCCGCTGTCACCGTACGGCCCGACGGCTCCCGGCCCCTGACACACCGCGACGCGATGCGCGCCCAGGCCGAGTGCCGGGCTATCGAGACCGAGTGGGCGCTTCGGCCCGTCGGCACCGGACCTCGCGTCACCACCAGCTACCCCACCAGCGCCGAGATCATCAAGGCGGAACGGCACGGCTGGAGCGAGCCCTCCCGCGTCTGGCTCCAGCAGCAGATGCGCCAGGCGCTGTCCGAGGCGAACGACCTCGACAGCTACTTCGCCGCGCTGGCCGAGCGCGGGGTCATCGTCCACGTCCGGCGCGACGAGGACAACGCCGCCGTCGGCTACAGCCTGGCCCGCCCCGGTGACGTCGGCGCCGGAGGGGCGATCGTCCGCTTCGCCGCCGGGCGCCTGGACTCCGCGATGACCCTGCCCCGCATCCTGCACCACCTGTCCACGAAGAAGCCCGCCGAAGGAATCCGATCATGACCAGCACCAGCACCCAGAACCAGCCCAGCCCCCTGGCGGACTTCGCGCACGCCCTGGCCGCGCGACTGCCGGACCGGTGGCAGGCCACCGCGCTGGACCTGCGCAACGACGCCGACCTTCGCCACTACTTCCACGACCGCGTATGGGACCACCGCAGCGCCCAGGACCTCGGACTGGACCGCGACACCATGGCGGATGCGGCCGTGCTGGACGGCCCCGACGGACGCCGGCTCCTGGTCCTGCCCGCCGCCGAGGCCGGCCGGTTCCTGATCTGCCCCCTCACCGCCTTCGACGTGCTCGTTTACAACAGCGCCTCCCAGCTCGGCTCCGCCGTCATTCCCGCCGACCCGGCCACGGCCGCCAGCGAACTCGCCGAGTCGATGCTGCCCCTGTACGAGAGCGAACTGCGGACCCGGCTCGAGCGTGCCCTCGGCGTCCTGGACCCCACCGCGGCGACCCTCGCCGCCTTCTGGGCCACCGAGACCGAACACTCCGACGACCCCGACCTGGCCCAAGAGCTGTACGACATGAGGGCGGTGCGCTGGCTGTCCCACCCCGAGGACACCGACCTGCTGCGCTGCGCCACCGAGGAAGTCCTCTACGCTCTGGGGCTGCTGCTGGGCCACCGCGGGCCGCTGTCCGAAGCCCTGGTCGGCGTCACCGCCCACGTCCGGATGTACTGCGAGGTGCACGACAGCTGCGAGACGCTGATCGAGGCCGAGGTGATCGGCCGGATTCTCGCCACCGCCGGTCTGGCCGACACCGGCAGCGGCATATTCGATCCCGCGATCCAGGCGAAGATCGCGGCGATCGACGCGCTCCCGATCGAGCAGCAGCGGGCCCTGGTGCGCTCCACTGCCGCGGCATACACCCGGCGCACCAACGCCGACTGACCCTGGGGCGGCCCGGCACGAGGACAGCATCCGCGTGCACCCCTTCCGGCGGCACCCCGCGCCCAAGCGGCCCGGCTCCGCGTCGCACCGGTCCAGCCCGCACACGCACAAGCCCCGGCCGCTCCGCCGACCGAACCCAGCATCCGGCACCCCCGCAGCCGCTGACCGTCCTCACCCCACCCCCGCCCCGGAGTCCGCCCTTGCCAGACGCCTACCTGCCGCACCACGACCCCGACGTCGAGACCCTGGTCCGCCCCCGCTACCTCGCCGGCCCCGGCGACCGGGAGTCCATCGACACCGCCTTCGCCCCCCTGCGCGGGTCAGGATGGCGAGTCACAGACCTCGGCCGGTACCTCACGGAGGTGATAGCCACCAGCCCGTGCCACCGCATCCGCGTCGGGTACCGTCCCGACCAGGAGCAGGCGTGGCAGGTCACCGCGGCCCTGGACCCGTTCACCATCCCCGCCTGGCGCGGCGGATTCAGCCGGGCCACCCCACCGGAGATCATCGAGGCGTTCCTCGGCCAGCTGGCCGACTCCCTCCACTTCGACGTGGTCAACGCCAGCACGGGCACCTTCGTGTCGTTCGAGGGTACCCTCGCAGACGCCAAGGAGGCTCTCTCCGAGGCGGGTTGGCCGACGTCCAGCACCGACGGTCACTGGCTGACCAGGTCGGGAGACGGCGAGGTCGAGTACGACGTCTCCCCGCTTCTCGACCCGGCCGTCGAGCTGGCCGCCGACGTGCAGCGCGGCTTCACCTGGCGCGTCGCCTCGGGCGACCCGGACGTGGGTTGGAGCGCCGGATTCAGCTCGTGCACGCCGCTGCACCTGATCGCCGCCGTGAACGGCGCCGTCACCCACAGCGGCCCTGTCGTCCGCGCCAGCGACAACCTGCCGCAGTGGGTGGTCGCCCGAGCTCTCGCCGAGCAGGCCGAGGTCGACCGGCGCGCAGCCGAAGCCCGTACGGCGCTGCCGACCGCAGCCGAACTCCTCGCCGATGGCGCCGGCTTGGACGCGGCGGTCGCCGTCAGCCCGCTGTACCTGGCCGGGCCCGGCCCCGCCGAGCGGGCGGTGGCAGCCCTGACCAGCAAGGCGGGCTGGAGGTCCGTGGCCATCCGCGGCGGCCGGATGTGGGAGAGCGACTGCCAGAGCGTGCGCGTCGCGCACCTTCCCGAGCGGGCCCGGGACGCCTGGCAGCTCACCGCGCTGGCCGGCCCGCTGGGTATGCCCGCGTGGAAGGCCACCTTCAGCTCCAGGACGCCGGCCGAGGTCCTCGGCGAAGTGACCCGACTCGTCGCCGAGACCGTGACTGGCGACGCCTGGCCGGCCGACCTCGCCGAGTACGTCTCGCCCTTCGGACTGGACCGACACGGTTGGACGAGCCGCACCGTCAGCGTATGGACCGCCTTCAGCGCCCCGGACCCGAGGATCGTGCTCCAGCACAACTCGGCTGAGTTCGCGCACTACGAGGAGCTGGAGGGCCAGGCCCCTCCTACCTGGACGCTCGCCGCGGGTATCGACGACCGGTTCAGCGCCTGGTCGGCGGACTTCACCAGCCGAACCCCGCCGGAGCTGATCACGGCGGCGGCCCTGACAGCCGCCGACCCGGCCCCGGTGCTGCGGGCCCGCCGCTCACTGCCCGAGATGCACCTGCCGTACCTTCAGGTCGTCTCGGCGGGCACCGGCCGCTCCAGCGCCGCCCGTTCGGGCACCGCACCAGCCTCCCGTACTCCGCTGGCAGATCCGGCCGGACCCTCGCTGACCACCGCCGTGGACCGTGGGCGGCGGCGGTGAGGGACGGCCGTGCCCTGGAGGCGTTCACCGGAGCGGTGGCCGGCCGACTTCCGGGTACCTGGCGGACGGCGCTGGCGGACGTGAGCACGTCGGCGGCGCGTACCGAGGTGTACGAGCGGCTCTGGGACCTCGGGATCACCCAGTGGGCCCTGCTGGAGTTCGTCAACGACCGTCTCGGGATGCTGCGTGACGGCCAGGACCGGGAGTTGGCCGTGGTCCCTCGCCCCTTCCGCAGGGGCCGCTACCTGATCGCGCCGCTGGTCCCGGCCGGAACGGACCCCGGGTCGGTGCAGGACCTGACGCCGTTCGGCCTGTCCGTCAGCGCGTCACCGGCCCGGGCGGCCGAGGCGGTCCGCCGCCGGCTCCTGCCCCGTCTCGACTATGCGCTGCTGCTGGCCGAGGACCGCGGGTCTTACCCCGGACCGCCCGCCGACGACGGGCCCCGCCGGGCCCGCGCGGCCACCGCCCGCACCCTGCCCACCGGCGCCGCACCAGTCGTCGTCTACTCCGCCGGGCTCCTGCGCCCGGCCACCCCGCTTTCGGGCCGAGGCCGAGTCCCGGCCCCCTGACCGAACGAGATTTGTGCCCACTGCTGTTTCCCCTGCTTCCACCAGCCCGCTCCTGTCCGTACGACCGGCCCACCTCGCCGGGCCCGGCGACGCCGACCTGCCGTACCACCTCACCGACCACGGCTGGTTCCGCCCCTACAACTCGCCCACCCATGTCGTCCTCGTGAGCGGCACCAACGGCATCGCCCTGTCCAACCGGCCAGGTCCGGTGCCGCTGGCCCTGAGCGGGATCGGCTGGGAGGTCGGCTTCTGCCACCAGGTGCCGGCCGAGGTCACCCAGTCCCTGCTCGACGAAGCCGCCACCGCTCTCCACCAGCACCCGCACCTCTTCACCGGCACCGGCCCCCTCGCCGGCCACCACGCGCGCACGGCCCTGCTCGCGGCCGGCTGGTCCGGACACCAGCGGGACGGCTACGAGCTGGTCTCCGCACCCGACCGGCACGCCGCCCTCTCCTTCCCGCTGGAGGCCCCGGGCAGCGAGGTGATGCTGACCGGTGCCGCCCAGACGGGTACCTGGACGGTGCGGTTCAGCGCAACCGCCCCCGAGCCGCTGCTGACCGCCGCCACCCTCGCCCTCCTGGCACCGGCCGTCCGCCGGGCGGACCAGCTGCCGGCCCGGCACCGGAACCTGCTGACCACCCAGCCCCGCTCCGAACAGCTGCAGCACACCGGGCGCTCCGGTGCCGCCCGCGCCCGCAGCGCAGGTGCCCGGACGGCACCCGCCACGCCGCAGTCCGCCGGCCCGGCGCGCACCGTCAGTGCCGCACCGGCCACGCGGCACCGCCTGTCCTGACCTCGCCCCCTGTGCTTCTGGAGACCGCCCCTGCCCGCCGAACCCCGCCCCGACGACCTGGTCGCCGTCCGCCCGCTGGAACTGGCCGGCCCCGGCACCGCACCGTTCGACCTCCTGCACCTCCTCACCTCCGAGTACCGGTGGCGTATCGCCGCCGACGGTGAGAACCCGCAGTTGGAGAGCCCGTGCCGCCGGCTTCGCCTGCAGCACGGCACCTTCCTGTCCGGCAACCTCCAGCTGGACGACAACTGGATGCTCACGGCCCGCGAGGCAGAGGGCTCCGAGTGGCTGTGGTGGGCGTGCTTCAGTCCCCAGACACCCCACGAACTCACCTACGGTTTCGTCCTGGAGGCCGCGCAGCGCCTGGGGACCGACCCAGGCAGCGTCCTGACCCGGCGCGCCGTCGCGGACGACGCGGCCGACCTTCTCGCCGCTGCCGGCTGGCTGGAGAGGGAGCACCCCCTGCCCGGGGTCCGCATGATCACTCCGGCCGGCAACACCGGCGCCGCGCACACCTCCCAGCTCCCCGAGCGGGACCTGTCGTTCAACATGTTCAACACGAGCTCCGAGCTGCACTGGTCGATCTCCATGTCCCCCCGGACACCGGAGGTGCTCCTGCGGGCCGCGGCGACGGCCCTGGTGGAGGACTCGGCAGTACGCCGCCGCAGCGAGATACCCGCCCACCATGCCGAGCGGGTATCGACCGCGCCGGCGCACTCGGCCCTCCCGCCGCGCTGGACGGGTCTGCTGGCCGACCTCGACGGAGGGGAGGCTCGCGCGGCCGGCCCGGAAGAGGACACTGCCGAACAGCCCGGCCCGTCAGCGGCGTTGGTCGCAGTCACCCCGCGCCACTACGCGGGGCCCAGCGTCGATGCCGTCGAGCACCTTCGGCACCGCCTTGAGGCCGAGGGCTGGATCCGTGGTGAAGGCGTCCTGACCAGCGCGTGCGGCCGGTTGGGCGTCGCCTGGCCGACCGAATCGGACAAGCCACGCGGCTGGGGACGCGAGCGGACGTACGAGCCCTGGCGGGTCTGGGGTACCCAGCACCGCGGCGCGGGCGTCGCCTGGCGGGTCACCGGCTGGCGCCTGGTACCCCAGGAGGTGATCGACGGTCTGATCGGCGAGGCGACGGTCATGCTGGAGGAGGCCGACAAGGCCGGCCGGGCACCGTTCGACGCGGGTGTCCTGGGCTTGGGCTTCCTGCCGCTGGCCGCCGCGGGCTGGAGCAGCGAGGTCACGCCCAAGGGCGCCGCCACCTTCCGCTCGCCCGACGAACTCCTCAGCGCCCGCTGCGGGCCGCCGGACGCCCTGTACGAACTGCGCGGGCGGCCGGCCGCACGCATCTCCTGTCACCGGCCGCTCGGCTTCTGGGAGGTCGAGATCAGCGCGAACGCCCCCTCCCGCCTCGCCGCCGCGCTGTGCCGGACCGTCGCCGACCCCTCGCCCCTGATCCGCAACAGCGACCACCTACGCCTCGACGCGACTGACCGGGAGGTCGCCGTCGTCACCCCGGTCACCGCGCAGTCCCTCACCGCCTCCACCCGCCGCCGAGTCGCGGCCGTCACCCGCTCGCTTCCCGTTCTCGCCGCTGCGGGCACCGCTGAGCCGGCGGCCCGCCCGGGCTCCGGCCCCCGACTTCCAAGCCCCCTGCGGCGGTGAGACCTCCGGCCCGCACCGCCGAGTTCCCCGCTGGCCCTCCAAACCCTCCAAGGCCCGACCCGAACACTACGGAGAACCGCTGACCTCGCACCCTCTCGACTCCGTCGCCAACGTCAAGGCCAGCGCCGCGACACTGCACGAACTCGCCGACCACCTCACCACCGTTGACACCGATCAGCTCGACCAGCTCCTGGACCACCTCCTGCAGGAGGGCGGCCTGCTCCACGCCGCCGAGCGCCTTCTCGCCCACGCCCGTAAGGCGGTCGACCCCGACCTCGACGAAACTCACCCAGACCCGGACTCCGTGCCCGCCTACAAGCTCATGCACGCCCTGGCCCTGATCGACGAGGACCTGAACGACCGCCGCATGGAGGCGCTTGGAACCCTGCCGGCGGCACGCGCCCTCGACACCCCCGCGCCCTTGCCCGTCCAGGCGGCGGCAGAACCCACCGCCCAGCCGTTCGTGACGATCCTGCGCACCAGCCCTGGCGAGATCACCGCCAGCGGCTACAACGCCGGCGCCCTGCGGATCCTGCTCACGGCCGGCTTCGAGGAGGTCAGCCTCCGCTCGCACAGCTCTTGGCTGCGCCTGCCCAGCAACGGCAACCTGGACGGACCGGACGAGCGGGCCTGTTCAGCCGCCAGCGAGCTGCTCGCCGCCGGCCACCCCGTGCGCCTGGACCGAACACTCGGCCAGCCGGTGGGCGCCGACGGCAAGGCCCTGCCGGGCACCCCCTCCCCAGTCGGCGAGATGACCTCCCGCGCCGAAGCCGCCCGCACCGCACCGGCCCAGTCGGGGGCTGCGGGCCGGGGCCCGGGCGAACCGGCCCAGGCCAGCCCCGCAAGCGGACCGACCCCGCCGCCACGGTCCCGGTGACCCTCCCGGCCCGCTCCCCGCCGACAACTGGCCCCGCCCGCTCAAGTGCCCGGCGGTCGGACCGATTCGAACCCACCACCCGCCCCGCCGTGCCCCTACTCCCGGAGACCTCCTTGCCCACCGACGCCGAGATCGACCCGCTGGTCGCAGTCCGCCCGCTGGAACTCGCGGGCACCGGGACTCCGCCCGGCGACCTGGGCGACCACCTCATCACCGCGTACGGGTGGGAGCACGACCCGGACAGCACTGCCGAGGAACCCCTGCTGGTCAGCCCTTGCCGCCGCATGGCGCTGGAGCGCGGCGACTTCCCCCTCGGCCGCCGCAACCTCCACAACTACTGGAAGCTCTCCGCCCACGACAGCGGGGAGCAGGACGCCACGGAGCTCTGGTGTGCCTGGTTCAGCCCCACGACGCCCTACGAACTCACCCATGGCCTTGTCCTGGACGCAGCCGGCCGACTCGACAGCGACCCGGCCACCGTCCTTGCCGACCGCCGGGCCGGTGACGACATCGAGCGGATCCTCTCCGGCGCCGGGTGGACGATCAAGCGGGGCCCCTGGCGGACGTTCATCCACTCGCCCGGCGCCGCCACCCTCCTGGTGCCCTCCCACCCGGAGCGCACACTCGCCTTCAGCCTGGGCAACACCAGCTCCGAGCTGGCGTGGGAGGTCATCGCCTCGCCGTGGACTCCCGAGGCGTTCCTGCGCACGGCCGCGGTGACGCTGGCCTCGGACGCGGCCCTGCGCCGCCGCAGCGTGATCCCCGCCCACCACCTGGCCCGCGTCACGATCGAACCCGCCGCCGTCGCCACCCTGCCGCGATGGCGCCCCCAGCTGGCACCCCCGACCGACCTGGAGAACCCGCTGCCGACCACCCCCGACCGAACCGCCGTCGAACCGGCTCTCAGCCCCGTACCCGCACCCGAGCTGGTCACCGTAACCCCCCGCCACTACGCCGGCCCCGGCCGCGGCGGTGCCGAACAGATCAAGGACCATCTCGCCTCCCAGGGCTGGACGTTGGGCACGAACTCGATGACCAGCCCGTGCGGCAGGCTCGGCGTCGCCTGGCCCGACGGCACCGACACCCCGACGCGGCAGAGCGCCGCCTGGCGGGTCTGGGGTGCCCAGCACCGGGGAGCGAGCGTCGCCTGGCGCATCACCAGCGGCGACCTGGCCCCGCCCGAGCTGATCGCCGGCGTCGTCGACGAGGCGCTCGCCATGCTGGACGAAGCCGGACCGGACACCCGAGCACCCTTCCAGGCCGGAGTCCTGGCCCTCGGTCTCCTGCCCCTGGCCGAGGCGGGGTGGCAGAGCACCGTCGATCCCCGCGGCTCCGTCTCCTTCCGCTCGCCCGACGGCTACGTCAACGCCCACTGCGACGTCCCGAGTGCCCTCCACGACCTGCGTGGCAAGCCCGCCGCCCGGATCAGCTGCTACCGGGCCCGCGGGTACTGGCTGGCGGAGATCAGCGCGAACACCCCCTCCCGCCTCGCCGCCGCACTCTGCCGCGACCTCGCCTCCCCGGAGCCCCTGCTGCGCAGCACCACCGGCCTCCACCTTGACGCGACCGACCGGAAGGTCGCCGTCGTCACCCCGGTGAGTGCCGAGGCCCTCACTGCTGCGTCCCAACGGCGCAGTGCGGCCCTCGCCCACGGCACTCAACTGCCCCGCGCGAGTGCGGAGCCCGGCACCGCCGCCACCACAAGCACCGTCGTCAGCGCCCCCGCCCGCAGCCAGCGGCACTGAACTCATCACGTAGAGACGACCATGACCGACTCCCCGCACCCCGCACTCCTGGACAGCCGCCGCCTGCTGAACGCCGCCTACGAGGGCCTGGGCAGCGCCCCGGTCGCCGACCTGCTGGTCGCCGCGAGCCGGACGCTGGAGCCGTCCAGGGGCTGCTTGGCCCTCGCCGACGCCGGCTTCCGCCTCGCCCAGCAGGTGTACCCGCAGCCGCAGAACCCGCTCGACCCCGCCGTGCTGACCGCCTTGGCCAACGCCGACACCCTCAAGGGCACCGCACGGCTGGCCTGCTTCTGGCGAGCCCTCGCCAAGACCGCCGGCCCCGACGAATTGGTCATCGAGCTACCGGAGTTGCCCACCCCCGCCCCCTGCCCGCAGCAGCAGGCAGTCGCCTGGCTGCACAACGGACACCTCTTCTCCCGCCTGGGAGCCGCGTCGTACACGGCCCTTGAGGTGGCCCTCATGGCCGCCATCGACAACGAGGCCACCCTGCCGCAGGCCCTCGCCAACCTGGGACCGACCGTCTGCGGCATCGTGCCCGAGGGCCCGAACCTGCCGACGGCGTGGTCCGCCACGATCGAGGCCACCGCCCGCCACGCCGTCGCCTCCGCGTACGGGCTGCCCCGCGAGGCCGGTCTGCTGGACGCACGCGTCCCCGAGATCCTGGCCGACGCCGCCCGGGCACCCCAGCGGATCCAGGCCGAGCTCCTGGAGGACGCCGCCGGCGCGTTCCGCTACGCGAGCGACGAGCTGTTCACCACCCCAGCGGAGAACCGCCGTGCGGACGCGGCTCGTACGCGCACCACGGCCGGGCACCCACGGGCTGCCCCGCCGCCGGCCTCGGCTGCACCGCGGACGCTGCCGCAGCAGCGCCGCACCCGCTGACCGCCGGGGCCGGCGCCCCGGAACACGACTGGCACCGGCCACCCAAGCCCTCCGAGCCTCGAACCGAACACCACGGAGAAGTCCTGACCTCGCATCCTCTCGACTCCGCCCAAGGGCCCTCGCCCGTCCACGAGGCGGGGGCGCCCGCAGAGAGCACAGCCCAGCAGTTCGTGCCGATCCGGCGCACCGCCACCGGCGAGATCACCACCACCGGCTACAACGCCGCCGCGTTGCGGATCCTGATCGGGGCCGGCTTCGAGGAGGCTCCTGGCTGTTCCTGCCCAGCGACGGAACCCAGCGCGGACCGGACGCTCGGGCCTGCTCGGCAGCCAGCGAGCTGCCCGTCGACTGCCGCCCCGTGCAACCGGACCGAGCACTCGGCCGGCCGCTGAGCGTCGTCGGTACGCCCCTGCCGGGAACCCGTGCAGACCCGCGACAAGACCTCCCACGCCGAGGCCGCCCGCACCGCCCGGCCCAGCCGGGGGCCCGGGTTCCGGGCGAACTGGCCCGGACAGACCCCGTGAGCGGGCCGGCCTCGCCCTCACTGTCCCGGTGGTCGTCCCGCCCTTGATCCGCTCCGAGAGCGGCCCCGCCATCTCAGCACGTTGCCAATCCCGTCCGCCCGCGAACCCGTTGGAGGTTCCTCGCTTTGACCACGCCCGCACCGCCCGCCAAACCAGCACACGCCAGGCCCGGCGAGCTGAGGGCCAAGGTCGCCAAGTTGCTGGCCGACCGGCCGGCGGACCCGCTCACCATCGGGGAGATCTCCAAGGCGCTGGGTCACTCCCACGGTGCTGTCCAGCAAGCCGTCAACACCCTGGTTCAGCGCGGGGAGGCCGACCAGCTCGGCTCCGGAAGGCAGTTCCGCGCGAACGGGAAGACCGCCTTGGCTGCGGCGGTCGTGGTGATCAGCCCACCGGGCACCCATTCTCCCCGGGCCCAGGCGGCCACGGCCCGCACAGCCCCGCCCGCACCGAACAAGCCCAAGCAGGTCGGTCCGATCCGCCGCGCGGGCGGCCAGCTCTACCACCCCCGGGAGCTGGCCTCCCTGCCCGACGTCGAGGCGCTGGCGCGGCTGCGTGCCGCCGACGTGCCGGTACTGCTCTACGGTCCCCCTGGCACCGGCAAGACGTCCCTGGTGGAGGCCGCGTTCCCCGATCTGATCACCGTTGCGGGCGACGGCGACACCACGGTCGGCGACCTGATCGGCGATTACACGCTGGACGACGGCGGGGGCTACGTCTGGAAGGACGGTCCGCTGGTCACCGCGATGACCGAGGGCCGCGCCCTGCTGATCGACGACGCCACCCTGATCTCGCCCAAGGTTCTGTCGGCGATGTATCCGGCGATGGACGGGCGCCGCCAGATCCAGGTCAAGGCTCACCGGGGCGAGACCGTCACGGCCGAGCCCGGCTTCTTCGTGGTCGCGGGCCACAACCCGGGCGTCCACGGGGCGATCCTGACGGAGGCGCTGGCGTCGCGGTTCTCGGTGCAGATCCAGGTCGGGACGGATTATGACCTCGCCCAGGCGCTGCGGGTCGATGCCCGGGTGGTCCGGGTCGCCCGGCACCTCGCCGGTCAGGTCGAGCTCGGTGAGTTGGGCTGGGCCCCCCAGCTGCGGGAGTTGCTCAGCTTCCAGAAGACCGAGGCCGTCCTCGGCAGCCCGGCCGCGTGGGCGAACTTGATCGGGATCGCTCCTCTGGAGGACCGCGACGTCGTCGCCGCCACCGTCAGCAAGATCGCCGGTGTCAAGAACGTCAAGCCGCTCACCCTCGGCCGGCAGCTCCCCGCCGCCACAACCGCCCCGGCTGCTCAGCAGCCCACCGGACCCGCGAACCGGGGCCGCCGGCGATGAGTGCCCATCACCACGTCCAGTCCCCGGTCACCGCGCCCGACGACGCCGCCGATCTCGCGCGCTGGGACGACGACGGCGCCCCGCCCCCACAGCCCCGGTCCTCCCCGGCCGCGTGGCTGCGCGTGGGAGCCGAGCTGGGTGATCGGCTGGTCGCGCTGTCCGGCCGCCAGGATCTGCTCGTCACCTGCCGTCCCGGCACCCGCAGCGGCGCACCGGCCGCCTATTTCCCCGGCCTGGCGGAGGTCGAGTTCGATGCCACGCTGTTCGAGCCTCTCCAGCCCCACGAGGTCCATCCCCGGATCGTGGGCGACGAGGAGCGCTATCCCGCTGCATGGGGGGTTTTCGTCCATGAGGCGGCCCATGCGGCCCACTCCGTGTGGGTGGAGCCGACCGGCGCGGATCCCCGCGTCGTCGAGGCCGCGCTCCTACTGGAGGAGAGTCGTGTCGAAGGCGCTCACCTGACCAGGCGGCCCACGGACCGCACGTACCTGCGCACCAGTGCCCGGACACTGGTCATGCCCGACATCGCCAACCCCGCCTTCCAGGGCATCGGGCAGGCCGCCGGCGCGGCGGCTCTGATCCTCGGCCGCCGGGACGCCGGCATCCTGGACGCCGGCGAGACCAAGGCCGTCGCCGATCTGTGTGAAAAGGTGCTGGGCGCCGACCTGCTGGCCACTCTCACCGGCATCTGGACCGCGGCCCACCGGTGCGCCGACCACGACGCCGCCACCATGCTCGCGCACGCCCAGGACTGGTGCGACGCCCTGGACGCCGCTGCCCCCGCCCTGCCCGCCGCGCCGGAGGACCTCACCGAGCTGCTGTCCGGCGCCGTGGTGGTCGTCATGGACAACATGGCCGCCAACGACGCCGCAGACCTTGCGGCACAGACTGCTGCGGAGAGCGCCGTTGCCGCGCGATCCAAGGCCCAGGCCCAAGGCCGCGCCCAGCAGGCCGGCCAGCGACGCAAAGCCGCCGCCACCGCCCGGTCCGTCTTCAACCCGAGCGGCACCACCGTCAGCCCCAACGGCACACCAAGGCCCTCCGAGAGCCCGGTCACCGGCACCCGCAAGCCCACCGCCGCCGAACAGAGCGCCGCCGCGCGCCTGAGCCGGGCACTGCGAGCCGCAGCCTTTCGAGAGCGCAGTGAGGAGAGGGCCACCAGCCCAACCCCGCCCGGCCGCCTCAACGTCCGCCAGGCCCTCGCCCGCGACGCCCAGCGCGCGAGCGGGTCGGTGCCCACAGCAGAGCCGTTCACCGCCACCCGCCGCCGCAACTCACCCACCCCACCGCTGCGGGTGGGCATCGCGGTGGACGTCTCCGGCTCCATGAGGGCCGCCTGCGGGCCCGTCGCATCCGCTGCCTGGATCGTGGCCCGCGCGGCAGCCCTGACCGGCCCCGACTCCCGCACCGCCACCGTCGCGTACGACTACGACCTGACGGCGCTGACCCGCCCCACCCACCGGGCGCCGGATCGCGTGACCCAATTCGCCGCCAACGGCGCCAGCCACAACCTCGGCGATGCCCTGGACGCGCTGGACCACGGCCTCGACCTCAGCCGCCCCGGCACCGGCCGCCTGCTCGTGGTCGTGACTGACGCCCAGTACACCCCGGACGAAACCGCCGAGGCGGTCACCCGCATCAACCGCCTCACCACCGCTGGCTGCGCCGTACTCCAGCTCACCCTCACCACAAACTCCCTCCACCTGCCGGGGACCACCCTGCTCCACCTGCCCCGGCCCTCCAGTGCCCCTGCCGCCATCGCCCAGGCCGCCACCGACGCCATCCGCAAGACACGCTAAGACGCCGACGGGGGCGTTGGGCCTGGGCGGACCACCAGGTTCGTCGGCCTCCCGATCCGGACCGAGGCCGACCACCCCGCGGTCCCCTTCCCCAACCAGGCCGGCGACCCTCCGCCGCAGTACCCCCGCCGATACAACACGCCTGTTCCCGGACCGAGTTGGTCCGGGCACAGGCGTGTTCGCTTGTGGCAGACGAACCCTCGAACGGACTACGCAAATCGGGGCAGTCCAAGTCAACATGGACGACCCCGCAGCGCCTGCCCGAAGGAGGCCCCCTCTGTCCGTCGTGATCTCCGCCCCCGTCGTCCGCGGTCCCCGTCCCGGCAACGCCATCGCCCACCGCAGCTGGCCGCTGGGCGAGGGCAACCCCAACGCCATCAGCTCCTTCCTCTACGAGCACGGCTGGTCGTGGGTGATCGACGCCGAGGGCGGCCTGCACGCCGCGTCGCCGTGCACCCAGGTCTACGTCGGCTACCAGCCGGACAACCGGCACGTCGACACCTGGATCATCGCGCTCACCGGCACCGCCCGGCAGCCTGGCTGGCGGGCCACCTTCAACCGGCACGCTCCCGCCGAGCTGGTCATCGACCTCCTCGCCGCGCTGGTCAGCCGCTCCACCCCCCGCCCGTCCACCACGACGTCGTCGACCTCCTGAAAGGGCTCGTCATTCCCCGCACCCCCCGCCTGTCCGCCCGTCGCTGCCTCACCTTCGCCGAATACCTGATCAGCGCCGCCGCCGTGGGCCTCGGCCTCCACGCCCTGCTGGCCCAAGAGCAGACCGCCACCCGCGTCGGCCTGGTCCTGATGACTCTCCAGCTGATCGTCGCGCGGGTCCTGCTCGTACGTGTCCCCGCCGTTGCCGAGCCGTCCGGCCGGATTCCCCGGCAGCGCCCCCCACACCACTGACCGCCGCCTCCCCTCTCCCTCGCATGCCGCCGGCCCGGCCCGGCGGCCAGTCATCGACGCGCACCTCGCGCCGAGCACCGTGACCACGGAGGCCCGTTGGAACCCGAGACCCTCGATCTGCGCGGCGACCGCGTCGGCATCACCCGCGCGTTCGGCACCGCCTACGGCCCCACCAACAACACGGGCGAGCGCACCCGCTACCACGTGCTCGCCTACCTCGCCCCGTCCGACCGCTACCTGCTGGCCGTCGGCGGCATCGACGGAGCCCCCGGGCGGCCCCACCCCGGCGAAGGCCGCTGCGGCTGGAGCACCGCCGATCAGCTCGCCGAACTCGTCGTCGCCCACCTGGTACGCGCCGACGGCGGAGGCCGGACCATCTGCCACCACCACATCGTTGCCGGCGCACCGGACCGCCCGTGCCGGGCCTGCCGGATCCGCCCGCCCCGCACCGACTGCGACTTCTTCTCCCAGTCCCGCTACGCTCCACTTCCCCAGGAGGCTCCGTGACCACCAACCCGAACATCCCCCGCCGCGGCCTGCGCCGCGCCGCGATCATGCTGATCGTGCTCACCACCGCTTCGGGTGCCATCGCCGTCGCGGCGGGCCTGCTGCACCACAGCGTGTCGGCGACCGTCGGACTGACCGCGTGCGGGGCGTCAGCCCTCGCCCTCCACCGCGTGAGCAGATGGCTCGACGCCGACGCCGACCGCTCAGTGCTCACCGCCCTCGCCTCCGGCCCGGAGCCCCTCGACAAGCTCGCGGCCGGCCTCGGACTGCGAGTCGCCGTCGTGCGGCTCAGCCTCACCCGGCTGCTGGACTCCGGCCAGGTGCTCCAGGACGAGCACGGCTGCTTCCGCCTGCTCGCCCGGTAGGCGAGTGCCCTTCGGGGCAACGGCGACGGGGCGGCACCGCGATCTCTCGCGGTGCCGCCCCCGCGCCCGTCGCCCG